>NZ_JAWLCI010000038.1:0-46836 GCF_041687215.1 Mariniphaga sp. | reverse complement strand
AATTTTTACAAATACTTTCACATTCAAAGATATAAAACTAACGGTGGAAGTTCAAGTTTTATGTGACGAATAATTCCTGCCGGTAAATACTGGAATCCTTATTTAGTAAGAAATGTTGGAGGATTTCGATGTAAACTTTTAATTGAACTTTTCGTTATTTAAAGTTGAAATGGTTAAAATTACATCATGATTTTTTAATGAAATTTTTCAGTGTTAACGGATAAAAATGAATATGAAAAGATTACTGATTTCTGCCTTGCTTTTGATTGGTATTTTTCAAATGAATGCAAATGCGCAGCAAAAATTTGAAAAGGAAAGTCGCCTCAAACCGGATGATTTTCCAAAGAAAGCACTGCAGTTTATAGAAGCAGTTGAAATGGAAACCAACTGGAAATGGTATTTCGAAGAGAACCTGCAGGGAAATTCTGTTGAGGCAAAAACGAAGCATCAGGGGAAAAGGTACAGCGTTGAGTTTGATACGTCCGGCAAAATTCAGGATGTGGAGGTTGAAAAAAGCTGGCAAGAAATGGATGAACCATTGCGAAGTAACATTTTGCAGGCTTTGGATTCCATATTTAACAGTCATAAAATAGATAAAATACAGATTCAATATTCTGCCGAGAATCCTGTTTTACTTGCAATACTCAATAACAAAACTGACTTTTCCAATTTCAAAGTTCAATATGAAATCGTGGTAAAAGGGAAAAAAACCGGTCGGCCAAAACTTTATGAGTTAACCTTTACCGAAAACGGAGAATTGCTTGAATCCTCAGAAATTATTTTCAGAAACACAGATAACCTTGAATACTAAAATGAGATATTTTATTACCCTGCTTTTGCTTGTCTTGTTTATTGGGAAAACGACTGCCCAGGATACATACCTTTTGGGAACACTTCCATCCCTAAATCTGAACAAAGGAATTAACAGCAACTGGAGTTTAAATTTGAAAGCCGAATCAAGACTACGTTTAATGCAGGGAGAATTTGGTGGAAATTCCACGTCGGACATGCATTTGCAACTCGCAGATTTTGCACTGACCACCTCCCGGAAAACCGGCCTGAACAACGCACTTGCGGGCGGTTACCTTATTCGGTTGAGGGGAGAACAAACTTTTCACCGCTTCATTCAGCAATTCACTATTGTAAAACGGTATGAATCCTTTCGTATGGCACACAGGTTTTCATCCGATCAAACATTTAACAGCGATAATCCCTGGGAACTCAGACTTCGCTACAGAATTACTGCCGAAATTCCCTTAAACGGCCAGTCGGTCGATCCGGGCGAATTTTACCTGAAGTTGAATAACGAATACCTGAATAGCTGGCAGGAGGGTGAACCTGATATGGAAATCCGCGTGGTTCCTTTGGCCGGTTTTGAGTTTACCGATAACAACAAATTGGAGTTTGGGCTCGATTACAGACTATCGTCATTTATCGACGGAAGTTCCCGTAACAGCTTCTGGTTTAATATTGGCTGGTATTTAAAGGTTTAATCCTACTTCTTTTTTTTAAAATTATCTATCGTTTTTTAATTTGGAAGATTTATGTTGTATTTATTCAATGAATCTCTTGAATAATTGAATTAGAGAATTATCTTTGTGGCAATTCATAAAAAAATTACTATGAAAGGTCGCGAATTTAAAGATGCCATGTACGACGGTCTTGCAAAATTAATGAAAGCCCTTGCCAATCCTGCACGACTCGAAATAATAGAGATGCTTTCGCAGGGCGAAAAAAGCGTGGAAGGGGTTGTGGAAGCTACCAACCTGACAGTGGCCAACGCCTCGCAACATTTGCAGGTACTCAAAAACAACAACATCGCAAAATCGCGAAAAGAGGGTCATTACGTTTATTATTCCCTTGTGAATAATGAATTTCTTGCACTTTACCAACATATTACAAAATATGCAGTAAGCGAAATTGCCGAACTGGAAAAAACGCTCAACCGGCAGCGGGAAGACAACAAAGCGCTCAACTCAGTAAGCCTTGATGAACTGGAGACGATGATTCACAACAAAAATGTGTTGTTGATGGATGTACGGCCTTCGGCTGAATACGAATTCGACCATATTACCGGAGCGGTTTCCGTGCCAATGAAAGAGCTGTTGTGCTGCCTGAAAGATTTTTCGAAAGAGCAGGAAATTATTGCCTATTGCCGGGGACCATTCTGTGTTTTGGCCGATGAAGCGGTGCGTGTACTTTCCGAAAACGGGTTTAAAGTCAGGAGATTAGACGAAGGCTATCCTGAATGGAAAATGAGGCAACTGGAAAAGGAAATCCACTGAAATATTGGTAGCAAACAATTTCAAATATAGAATTCAGCTTTAATATAAAATAAATTAACGATGAAAAAATACCTGGCAATAATCATAATAACAGTGTTTTTCACACCAAATAAAGGCGAAGCTCAGAATAAAATAGATATCGGTTTTTGGACCCAGGCCTGGTACCAGCATGTTGAAAATGGCAAAGGAGAAAACAACCTGAACGATTTTATGCTTCGCAGGGGCTACCTTTCAGTTAAAGGGCAACCCACTGATTACCTTAGTTTTTTCACCCACATTGCTGTTGACCGGTTTGGACAGGATGGCCTGGACAATCCATCGATGGGACTCGGCACAGGTCTGACTTTCCGCGATTTGTGGATAACACTGGACCTGCATGAAAGTTTCAAAGTTCAGGCAGGGCGAATGTATGTTCCGCTTACCCGAAACTACGGCACAACTTCCACCAAGTCGCTTTTAACCACCGACCTCTCATTTATGCAGGGCGGAATTCGTGGCACAATTTTTTACACCAGCAAAGTAGGAAGGGACGACGGAGTTACGATTTGGGGCAATCCTTTCGATGGCCTGTTTCAATACCGGTTCATGGTTTCTGAAGGAGTGGAAAGCAGCATCAACCCGGAGGATAATTTGCGTGTGGTTGCCCGAGGGGTTTTAAATCTGCTGGAACCCGAAACAGGCTGGTTCAACCAGGGTACCTACCTTGGCCAGAAAAAAGTGCTGAGTATTGGTGCTGCTTTCGATGCGCAAAACAACCTGACCTTGAATAACGAGCCGGGGCAAGACAATTTTATCTGGACTGTAGATGCATTTTTTGACCATCCGGTTGCCAATGGCGCAGTAACCGCAGAAAGCGCTTACATCAACATTAAAAACAGTACCCAGGCGAACAGTTTCGCCCAGTTTGTTCCTTCCGATGATGCCGGGCTTTTTTACATCCAGGCCGGCTATTATTTCAGTAATCCGGTTGCGGTGGGGAATTTTCAGCCCTATTTCCGGTACGAAACGGTTTCTGTGGAACAAAAGGAGCATACCGATATTTTCAGCGGTGGATTTAACTATTATCTCAAAGGGCACAATGCCAAACTCAGCCTGGATTATACAATGATTGATTATTCAGAATTTGAAAACCAAAATATTTTTACTGTCCAACTCGCTGTTGGAATATAGATATTCATCTTATGGAAAAGCCAATTTATCTTGATTATAACGCCACCACGCCCGTCGCCCCGGAAGTAGCAGAAGAAATGTGGCCATACATCCAAAACCACTTCGGAAATCCTTCCAGCAATTCTGGTATTGGAAGGCACAACAAGGAGGCCATTGAAAAGGCGCGGATGCAGGTGGCAAACCTTATTGGCGCATTTCCCGGAGAAATTATTTTCACCAGTGGCGGCACCGAATCGAATAATCACGCCATTCGCGGTGCTGTTTTTGTCAACTTGGAAAAAGGGAAACATATAATCACATCGCAGGTGGAACATCCGGCAGTTACAGAGGTTTGCAACTATTTGGAGAACCAGGGTTGCGAAATTACCTGGCTCCCGGTTGATGCCTTCGGGAAAGTAAACCCGGCGGATGTTGAAAAAGCAATCCGTCCCGACACGGTGCTGATTACCATTATGCACGCCAACAACGAAGTGGGCACCATTCAGCCTGTAAAGGAAATTGGAGAGATTGCCAAAAAGCATGGCGTGCTTTTTCATACCGATGCGGCACAATCGGTTGGCAAAATTGAAACCGATGTCAATGAAATGGGTGTTGATTTGCTTTCGATTGCCGGACATAAATTGTATGCGCCCAAAGGCATCGGCGCCCTGTATATTCGGAATGGCATGAAACTGGAGAACCTGATTTTTGGTGCCGGCCAGGAACGCGGATTGCGCCCCGGAACCGAAAATGTACCCTACATTGTTGCTTTGGGAAAAGCCTGTGAACTGGCCGGAGAAAATCTGGACACAAACAACAGGCATCTGTTTGAAACGCGGCAGCGCTTGCTCGACGGATTGAAAGAAAAATGCCGGACAACCATTCAACTGAATGCCGACCTGAATAACTGCCTGCCCAACACGCTGAGCATCGCCTTTGAAAAAGTGGACGCGCACACGCTTGCTTCGCTGGTCAGTAAAAAAGTGCTGTTTTCAACCGGTTCGGCCTGCCATGCCAACTCGGTAGAAATTTCGCCGGTGCTGAAAGCGATGCAGGTAAACCCGCTCACCGCAGCCGGAACCGTGCGTATTTCAACAGGGAAATACACAACAAAAGATGAAATCGACCAGGCTGTGGAAATCATTTCGGAAACCGTAAATAAATTAGTATAAATCAAATTAATAACTCAATTTTTATGAAAAAAACAATCTTTTCGCTAACCATTGTTTTGCTGATGCTGTCAGGCAGTATTTCGGCACAGGAACAGTTTAATCCGCAACCACAGAAGCAGAAACATTCACCCACATCCATCGGAATGGTGATTTACTCCAACGATGTGGAAACCACCTGGAACGCTTTCCGGCTGGCTAACCACTCAGTAAATCAGGGCGACACCGTTCAGGTTTTTCTCCTTGCCAAAGGAGTGGAAGTAGATAACCTGGTGAAAGAAAACAAAGATTTGGAAGAACAGGTCGATGCCTTTCTGGAAAAAGGCGGAGAAATTCAGGGTTGTGGCACTTGTTTGCAAAGCCGGAATATGGATGGACCCCAAATCTGTACCTTTTCGTCGATGGCCGATTTGTACGCATTAGTGAGGAAAAACAAAATTGTATTAACATTTTAACAGGAAAAAAAATGAAAGACGAGACGACACCGGAAAAAATGATTGAGATGTTTACCCATAAAATTTCAAGTAAACAACCCATCGAAAAGGTAATTGAAAAAGTTCCCGCAGCGTGCGAAGAAAAAAAGTTTGCATTGCTCAAAACGTATGTTTATCATGATATTGTTGAAAGCAAAGGTTTTCCCATCGACAGAAAAGTATGGATTTATGAAATTTGCCAGGCAAAAACGGCAGCTTCCATGTTAACTGAATTTCCCCATTTTGCCATTTTTATGCCCTGCAAACTGGCCATTTATGAAGATAAAGGGGAAACTATCATTTCAACCATGAACATGGAAATTATGCTGAACGCAGTAAGTTCCAATCCTGAACTTTTTAAAGATACAACCACTCTTTTCAACACGTTAAAATCTTTAATGGATTCAATTTCATAAAAAACAAATTATAAATTTTAAAACAAAAAGAAATGCAGAAAATTTTGATTTTAATAAACGACGGGCCATACGGAACAGAGAAAGCTTACAACGGATTACGTTTGGCCAACCAGTTGAACAAAGCCCACGAAGATGTGGAAGTACGGATTTTTTTAATGGCCGATGCAGCCTCCTGCGCGGTGGCCGGACAAACCACACCAAACGGCTATTACAACATCGAGCGGATGATGAAGTTTTCCATTAACAAAGGCGCCAAAGTAAAAATCTGCGGTTCGTGCGCCGATGCCCGTGGATTGAAAAATGCCCCGCTCATCGAAGGAACTGAAATCAGCACCATGGCCGAATTAACCGAATGGGTTGCAGACAGCGACAAGGTGATTACTTTCTGACAGCATGAGATACAAGGAGATTGAATCTGAAAAGGCATTGGTCGGTTTGCTGGAAAATAACCGGGAAATTGTTTCCTATGCTTTTCAGCATTTGGATTTTGGCAAAGTGGAGCAACTGGCCAAAGACAAAATTTTTTAAATTGCATCTTTTTGGGATGTCATATTCCGGAGTCAATTCATTTGCTCATTGAAAAAGATTGCCTTGAATTTCCTTTGATTGATGTGCCCTTCAATCCGTTTATGAATTCACTTTATAACCGGGAAACACTGTTTAAAGGTTACCAGCCGGGCATTCCGGAAAGCTATGCAGACACACCCGACCAGGTGATTTACCGGCATTACCTGAAGCATGGGAAAGAAGCTGCAGATATCAAGGAGATTTAGGCGCGAAGGCTACACGACCATGCCATGACCGATGCACTGCAGGATTTCCTGGCCGGGTTTAATGAAAAAAAGGTGGTAGCCATTATGGGTGGCCATAATATACAACGGAGTGATTCGGGATTTGCGGAGGTTGCAAAAATCAGCAAAAAGCTGACAGAACGTGGTTATTTGATGGTTTCCGGTGGCGGTCCCGGTGCTATGGAAGCCACACATGTAGGAGCCTGGTTTGCCGGAAAGCCGGAACAGGAAATGCAGGAAGCCATTTCAATTCTGGCTGAAGCTCCCGGTTACCAGCATCCACTTTGGCTCGACAAGGCGCATGAAGTACTTCTAAAACATCCTGAATCGGACTACAAGAGTTTGGGCGTGCCAACCTGGCTGTATGGCCATGAACCGCCAACACCTTTTGCATCGCACATTGCAAAGTATTTTGCCAACAGTGTACGCGAAGACGGCCTGGTAACCATTGCCAAAGGCGGAATTATATTCACCCCGGGAAGCGCCGGAACTGTTCAGGAAATTTTTCAGGATGCCACCCAGAACCATTATTTGACTTTTGGGTATGCCAGTCCCATGGTGTTTTTTAACCGAAAATACTGGATAAAAGAAATTCCTGTTTATCCATTACTGAAAAATCTGTTGGAGGAAAACAAATACAAAAACCTTATTATTTCAGCTGTTGACCATTCCGAAGATGTGGTAAGGGAAATTGAAAGATTCAACTGATTTTAATAGCCTCGTTTATTAAAAAGAATATAACCAAAGTTAAGTGTCAGATAAAGATTGGTATTTGGTTTTTCGTAGTAGCTGAGTGAAAGACTTAAAGGACCCACTCCTGTGTGGTAAACCATGGCCGCCATCCCCTGCAAATAGTAATTGGAGAAATATTTGGTATTTTGGAAAGCAGTTAAATCCTCATTCGGCAATTCCTCTTTAACTGGTACAAAACCATGTCCTTCGAGCCTTAAATGAAGCGAAGGATTAAAATGATAAAGCAATTTGAATCCGCCAGCCAGGTAGTTGTTTGAGTGAAAATTTTCGATAAACAACGACCGGCTGTGTGGTGTGGGATAATACCCCGGCGAAGTTAACTTGGTGGACCGGTAATTTTTAAAGAATTTTTTATTGCTGTAAACACCTTCCAACTGGGTTCCCAGAGTGAAGTTTCTAAACAGGTTGTAATACCTGGTAGATTGTGCCTGCAGAATAAAATAGTCATGATGACGGTTCGTTCTTGCTGTTGCGGTTGAAGTTGTACCAGGCTTGTTTGTTTCCCTTCCGGCAATGTATTTGAACGTAAATGCATTATATTCCCCTTCAGTGGCAAACTGCTTATAATTGAGTGAATTATTTTCAACACAGAGTTGACTTACAAAAGCATTAAAGGTTGTTTCATCCGGAGTATCTTCTTTTTTGAAAACATCGGTTTGGTAATACTCATCTGTTGAATTGGCAAATGCTGTTCCCGCGCACAATTTTGAATGAAGCCCAAGTGGAATACCTGCTTCAAACCGAAAATTATATTCTCCCTGAATAATGTATGGCGGACGCACATCTTCGAAAAAAAGTTCTGAACTCGACGAAAAGAAATCCCACCGGTTTAACGTTGAATATCCTGCAATGTAAAAGGGGAGAGAGGTTGGGAAATCTATCCGGCCTCCTACTTTGAACGAGCTGTAAAATCTTCCGAAATAAATATTTGAGCTTAACGTATAAGCCCGCCCCTGGTAGGTGCGGTAGTCGAAACTGGCAAATCCCTGATTAATAGGTTTTGTGGAAATATTTCCTCCCATGTTAATCCGCATCTTTTTTTCAGGTTCCACTTTCAGGTGCAAATCATAATACCCTGTTTCCGTATTGAAATAGGCAACAGGCCTGATGGATTTCAAGTGTTCATCGGCAATTAATTTGAAATATTCCTTTTTCAATTCGCCTAATGAAACAATATTGTACCGGTGTTTAATCGACTGGATGATAAATTTACGTTGCATGGGGTCAGCAACTCCTTCAACCTGAACATTTTGAAAATACAGTTCCGGTTTTTTTGTTTTGAATTCCTCTCTTTTTTTTGTTATTCTTTCAGGAGCCACTCTTCTGGTAATCCGGGTTTTTATGCTGTCAATAAATTGTTCGGCTGTTGTCCTGCCTTCACTGGCAATTTGATCATATTTCTGAAAATCGAGCAGACTGACATTTTTCAACTTGGTTTCCATAAAAATTCCTTTTTCCGGTGGAATTTCATAATTGGTAGGACGCATCACAAGGTTGGTTATCTGCTCCATCAGATTGTCTGTGCCGGGTAATTTTGCATCATCAGCTACTTTGTGTCCAATTATAAAATCGGGTTTATAAATTTCTTCCATCAGGTCTTGCGGAAAATTATTTACAATACCTCCATCAAACAATAATTTTCCGTCAATAGTTATGGCTTTAAAATAGAGGGGGAAAGTCATGGAAGCCCGGATTGCTTCGCCTAAATCTCCTTTTCGCAAAACTACCGGTTGATTGGTATGTACATCGGTAGCCACGCAAAAAAAAGGGACCATGAGGCTGTCGAAATCGTTTTTACAGGCTGCATTGGTAGCTGCCAACAGTTCCATAAATGCAAAATCCATTTGTTCTTCGGGAATAATGTTTGTTGGAGGAAGTAACGTCAGTTTATCTTCCTGCCGGGCTATCCGAAGCTCCAGCCACGAGGGGTCTGGTTCGGTACGCGTGAAAAAGTACCTGTATTCTTTTTGGATCCGTCCGGTTGACCAGAAATAGAAATCATCTGAACGAAACAATTCTTCCATTTCATCAGGAGAATATCCGGCGGCATATAATCCGCCAACAATGGCACCAATTGAGGTTCCGGCAATAAAATCGATGGGAATATTATTTTCTTCCAAAGTCCGAATGACTTCAATGTGTGCAATACCTTTGGCACCACCTCCGCTTAAAACCAGCCCAACCGACTGGGCTGAAATTTCAGCAGCAAAAAGCAGGATAAAAAATATACTTAACAGACTTTTATTCATGGCTTGAATGATACGTTCTGAGCGGTACCAAATTTACAAAAAATGTAGCCTTTTTATCTCTGTTAAGGAAATTTATCCGAATTTTTTCGGTAGGAAGTCGAAAAACCAAGGCGAACACAGAAATGGTGTTTAACCTGCTTCCACTTTTTTACCCAGGCTTTGAAAACCTTCACCCAAAATTTCACGGGCATCCATTACAGTAATAAATGCATCGGGATCAATTGTTCCAATATATTCCTGTAAAACCGCAACTTCCCGGCGGCTGACTACGGTGTAAATAATATGTTTTTCTTCCCCGGTAAACATTCCTTCACCCCGTAAGTAGGTTCCGCCTCGTTCCAAATCCACCAGAATCTTATTTTTAATATCCTGGTGTTTTTTTGAAACAATCAATAATGCTTTGTTGTAATCAGAGCCTTCGAGTATCATGTCTATTGCACGGCCGGTAATGTATATAACCACCCAGGAATATAGTGGAATGTGCCAGTCTCTGAAAGCAATCAATCCTGTGAACACAATTACCGAATCAACATAAATCATCAGTTTGCCCAGTTGCAGATTGGTGTATTTGGCAATTATCATGGCAATAATGTCAGATCCACCCGAAGTCGCCCTCGATTTAAAAATCAATCCCAGTCCTATACCAATCAAAACTCCTGCAAAAACACTGGAAAGAAGTACATCGTCCACCAGCGGTGTATTTCCATCCGGGCGCAGGTATGTTATTCCATCAATAAAAACCGATGTGAGTACAAAACCGATGATGGTTTTTATGCCAAACCGTGGTCCCAGGATTTTAATTCCGGCTATGGTGAGCGGAATATTTAATACCAGGCCGAACAACCCGATAGGAATTCCGTCGGGCCAGAATGAAAAGACACCTTGTGTAAGGTAGTGTACCACAATGGCAATGCCATAAACTCCGCCCGGCACAATTTTGTGTGGTGTTACAAAATAAACAAAACCGGCTGCCAGAATAAAAGAGCCAAACAGTATCAGTGTATAATCGAAAAACCACTGTTTGCTGAACATTTTTTGTTTAGAAAGAAAGGCCATAAGTTGAAGATTTACAAATTATTGAAATTAGTTTTTGAAAGGTGTTACTGACGATGGAAAACTTTCAGTTGAAGTCCACAATTTTTTGTTGGGCTTCGGGCCCATTTCAAATCGAATGTTGCCACCATTCAGCAATTCATCATGATTAAAATACGATTTGTCCCATGTTTTTCCATCCCATGTGGTTTTTTGAATGTATTCTGATTTATCGGCTCCCGGCGCTTCAATGGTTAGTATTTTGCCGTTGGGCAACTCCAATTGTACTTTTTCAAACAGCGGCGCACCAATCACGTATTCCGGAGTGCCGGGGCAAACCGGGTAAAAACCAAGCGAAGAAAAAACATACCAGGCCGAAGTTTGCCCGTTATCTTCATCCCCGCAGTAACCATCTGGTGTGGGCTGGTAAAGTTTGGTCAGTACCTCGCGTATCCGTTGCTGCGTTTTCCAGGGTTGCCCCGCGTAATTGTACAGGTAAATCATGTGTTGAATGGGCTGGTTGCCGTGGGCGTAGTTTCCCATGTTTACAATCTGCATTTCCCTGATTTCGTGAATGGGAAAGCCGTAATAGGAGTCGTCGAAAATGGGCGGAACAACAAAAATGGAATCGAGCATTGCTGCAAAACTTTCGTGGCCGTCCATGAGTTGCGCCAGGCCTTCCACATCGTGGAATACACTCCACGTGTAATGCCAACTGTTTCCTTCGGTAAATGCATCACCCCATTTGTAAGGATTAAACGGCGACTGGAATTCCCCGTTTTCATTTTTGCCGCGCATCAGTTTGGTTTCCGGGTCGAAAACATTCCGGTAATTTTGTGCCCGTTTTTCAAAAAGCTGAATCTCTTCTTTCGGTTTCCCCAAAGCTTTACCCAGTTCGGCAATGCAAAAATCAGCGTAACCATATTCCAAAGTGCGTGCAGTATTTTCGCGAATGCCCACATCGTAAGGAATATAGCCCAGCTTGTTGTAATATTCGGCGCCATACCTTCCCACCGAACTTACCGGGCCATGGCCTTCTGTATTTTTCAAAATGGCTTTGTAAAGCGTTTCAATGTTGTAACCGCGGATTCCTTTCAGGTACGAATCGGCAATCAGCGAAGCCGAGTTGGAGCCAATCATGCAGTCGCGGTGACCGGGGCTTGCCCACTCGGGCAACCAGCCACTTTCATTGTAAGCATTTACCAAACCTTCCATAATTTGGCTGTTCAGTTCGGGGTACCACAGTGTAAAAAACGGGAATACAGCACGGAAGGTGTCCCAGAAACCATTGTCGGTAAACATGTAGCCGGGCAGCACTTCTCCGTTGTACGGACTGTAATGCACAATTTCACCTGCGGCATCAATTTCATAAAATTTTCGGGGGAAAAGCAAACAGCGGTACAATGTGCTGTAAAAAGTTCGGGCATTGTCGATATTCGAAGTTTGAATTTTTATTTTTTCCAGTTCGCTGTTCCATTGGTCTTTACCTTCGGTAACCAACTGCGTAAAAGTTTTGTCAGCAATTTCCTGTTTCAGGTTTAGTTCGGCCTGTTCGAGGCTGATAAACGACGAGGCAATTTTCAGTGAAACTTTCTCTTTCCGTTTGGTTTTAAATTGAAGCACAGCGCCGGTGTGCAGGTCTTTCAATTCTGATTCTCCGGCAAAAAGGGTTTTGTTGTCGGTGGTATAAAATGTTTCAAACGGTTTATTGAATTGCACCACAAACCAGTTTTTGAAGTTTCCGGGAACACCGCCGCTGTTTTTCGTGGTGTAACCAACCACTTTGTTTTCTTCAGGAATTATTTTAATGTATGAACCTCCGTCGAACGCATCGATAACAATGTTCGAGCTGTCGTTTTCTGGAAAAACGAATTCGAAAAAGGCAGCCCGTTCGGTGGCTGTGAATGCAGCTTCCACATCGTAATCGG
Organism: Mariniphaga sp.; assembly: GCF_041687215.1. Classification (NCBI taxonomy): domain Bacteria; kingdom Pseudomonadati; phylum Bacteroidota; class Bacteroidia; order Marinilabiliales; family Prolixibacteraceae; genus Mariniphaga; species Mariniphaga sp. The sequence continues at coordinate 34,591 of NZ_JAWLCI010000038.1, read as the reverse complement.
CCAGGTAAACCTCATATAAATAGGGTTTTACCGTTTCGGCCTTATGCGAAAACCAGCTTTCTCGTTCGTCTTCATTAAAAACCGGTTTCCCGGTAGTTGCAAAAACCGAAAATTGTCCGTAATCGTTAATCCACGGACTTGGCTGGTGCGTTTGTTTGAATCCGCGAAGTTTGTACGCATCGTACTGGTACATCCAGCCGTCGCCCATTTTGTTGGTTTGCGGCGCCCAGAAGTTCATTCCCCAGGGGCGCGCAATGGCAGGATATGTGTTCCCGTTACTCAAACTGAACTCTGAATCAGACCCCATCAACGGATTAACCAGCTCAACCGGGTCAGTTAAAAATTCACCTTTTTCTGTTGGTGTACATGCTAAAAACAAAAACAGGATGGCTGCTAAAAAAGAAAAGTACTTCATTTATTTTGTATTCAAATTTCTGATAAACTCGTTTAATTGCGGGTCAAAAATAATATAATCCGGGATTTAATTTTCTGAGCGATTTCATAAAAAAACAACCTGAATCAGGCACCTTTTTATTCATTTAAGTCTTTCCCCAGGATTAATCTTTCCTGATTCAACTATTTTCATTGGCTTGCATTGAACATTCAGCCTTTCAATCTGTATTTTTGTTGAAAATTCAGATATGGAATTAAAAAAACGATGGAATAACTTTCCGTTTAAACCTGAAAAAATACCTTTTTTTTACGGGTGGGTAATTTTAATTGCTTCAACTATAGGAGTTTTAGCCAGTGCTCCTGGCCAAACCATGGGCGTTTCTACTTTTACCGACTATTTGATTGAGCATATCCATCTCAACCGGAATCAGATAAGCAGTGCCTATATGATTGGCACCATCGGCAGTTCCTTTTTGTTAACCTGGGCCGGGAAACAATACGACAAATTTGGTGCCCGCTGGACCACAATTGCTGCATCACTTCTGCTTGCCTTTGTTTTGCTGCTGTTAAGTCAGGCCGATCATGTAGTGCACCTGTTTGTTAAAGACAGGGAACTGGTTGTTTATAACGGTTTTGCCATAGCTGTTATGGTTTTTCTCTTTTTTCTGCTTCGCTTTTCGGGACAGGGCGTGCTAACCATGGTTTCGCGCAATATGCTGATGAAATGGTTTATTGCCAGGCGTGGTTTTGTTAACGGAATTGCATCGGTTTTAATCACCCTCGGTTTTTCTATAGCACCGCTTACTTTCGACTGGTTAATCCAGGGAACATCCTGGCGGTACGCATGGATTATCATGGCTTTGGGCATTGGAATAGTTTTTATGCTGATTGCCTTTCTCTTTTTTCGCGACAATCCGGAAGACCTTGGGATGTTGCCCGATGGCGAGAAACACGGGTACCGCGAGCGCAATGTAACCATCAGGCCGTTTAAACAATTCACACTTTCCGCAGCTCGCAAAACATTGCCTTTTTGGCTGTATTCCCTCCCTTTGGCTTTTTACGCTCTGTACATAACCGGTTTTTCCTTTAACCTTATTTCAATTTTCGACCAGGCAGGCCTCGATCGCGAAAAAGCCCTGGCTATTTTTATCCCCATTTCATTTGCATCGGTTGGCATTTCCTTTTTCGGAGGTTGGATTAGCGACCGCATTAAACTGAAGTATTTGTTGTACGTTTTTCTTGCAGGTGAATTTATTGCACTTTATTCCCTTGCAAAAATGAACGACGGAATTTATTATTACGGATTTATTATAGGGCACGGTATGGCCAACGGATTGTACAACGTGCTGATGACTGTAACCTGGCCCCGGTTTTACGGAAGGAAAAATCTGGGACGAATTTCAGGCTTCGTTATGTCGCTTATTGTTTTTTTTAGTGCCATTGGTCCGGTACTTTTCAGTTTTTCATTGACCCGGCTTGGCAGTTACAGTTTTGCCAGTTATTTTTTGGCGTTCTTCATTTTTCTTTTGCTCATTTTAAGTTATAAGGGAAATAATCCTCAGGATAAATTCGATTTTGCAGAGCATGATGAGTAAGATTTCTTACTTTTGTCTGATTATCTTGTATCTAATTGTCTTGTGTCTTGATACTAAATTTTTAAATCATGAAAAAATTAGCATTGGTTTACCTTTTTTTGGCTGCCCTTTTTTTGGGAGCCTGCCAGCCCAAATTTGAAACCGGGGAATGGGTTTCCATTTTCGATGGCGAAACCCTGAAAGGCTGGAAAAAATCAGCCGAAAATCCTGAAAGTTTAACCGTTGAAGACGGTGCCATTAAATGTTCCGGTGAACGGGCTCATCTTTTTTATGAAGGTGATTTTAAAAACTTTGAGTTCGAAACCGAAGTGAAAACTTTGGAAAAATCCAATTCCGGAATTTTTATTCATACTGGTTACCAGGCTGAAGGCTGGCCGCAAAAAGGGTATGAGATTCAGGTGAATAATTCGTTCCGGGGAAATGAAAATAATCCTGAGCGCAGAAAAACCGGCAGCGTTTATAACATCCGCAATGTGTATTTTCCGTTGGCTGAAGATAACGAGTGGTTTAAAATGCGAATTAAAGTGGTGGAAAACCACATCGAAATTTTTGTGAACGATATGAAAGTGAATGAATACATTGAGCCTGAAAATCCCTGGCGACCGGAAGGTGGTGAAGGTTTAAAACTAAGCAGCGGAACTTTTGCCTTGCAGTCACACGACCCCGGAAGCACAACATTTTATCGCAACGTCAGGGTAAAAGTTTTGCCTGATAGTGAAAGAAAAGCACCCGAAGTGGATAAGGAATGGGATACGTTGGTAACCAAACTCATGCGGGCCGGTTTCCCCCTTGTTGATTACCATGTGCACCTGAAAGGCGGACTGACAATTGAAGAGCTGGTGCAGAATTCTCAAAAACTTGGAATAAACTATGGCGTGGCGCCCAATTGCGGACTGCATTTTCCGGTTACCGACGATGAGTCACTGAATGAATACATTGAGTCGGTAAAAGGTAGTCCCACCTTTAAAGGAATGCAGGCCGAAGGTCGCGAGTGGATTACGTTGTTTTCTCCTGAAGCCGTTGCCAAATTCGATTATGTTTTTACCGATGCCATGACTTTTACCGATTCAAAAGGTCGGCGCAACCGCATCTGGATTCCCGAAGAGGTTTGGGTGGACGACAAACAGCAGTTTATGGACCAGATGGTGGAAAAAATTGAGGCCATCATGTCGCAGGAACCGGTTGATATTTATGTGAATCCGACGGTTTTGCCAGCTCAGCTTATGGGTGAATACACAGAACTTTGGACCAAAGAGCGCATGGAACGCGTTATAAAAGTTTTGGCTGATAATAACATAGCACTCGAAATAAATGCCCGTTACAAAACGCCTTCTGCCGAAATGATTAAAATGGCCAAAGAAGCCGGAGTGAAATTCAGTTTTGGTACGAACAATACGGGTCGTGATTTAGGCCGTTTGGAATATTGCATTCAAATGATTGAAGAGTGTAAACTCACCCCAAACGATATGTTCGAAATTAAGCCCGACCATCTGAAACCGGTTAACGTAAAAGGTTTACCCGAAAAGATTACAGGCTGATTCTGATGAAAAATTCCCTCTTTTTAAAAGAGCAAAACATACACAGCGACTGGTTTTCGTTTTTAACCGATGAAAACCGGTCGCTTGTTTTTAGAATTGAAGCAGAGGTTGAAGATTCAGGCTTTACACCACTGGCTGATAAAGTTTTACGGTTTTTGTCGTTTCCGCTTTCTTCGGCAAAAATTATAATTCTTGGCCAGGATCCTTATCCCCAACCGGACGCTGCAACAGGCCGTGCTTTTGAAGTGGGCACCCTGAAATCGTGGAACCAGCCCTTTAAAAACATTTCGCTGAAAAATATTTTACGTGCATTGTACAAAGCCTACACCGGAGAAGTAATCAAATTCAGCCAGTTAAAAGAAAAACTGGATAACGAATTTCCGGTTTTGCTGCCCGGAAAACTTTTTTCGCATTGGGAGAAACAGGGGGTTTTGCTGCTGAATACTTCTTTTACCTGCGAACCGGGAAAACCGGGCAGTCACCAAAAATTATGGGAAGAATTTACCTCGCGACTCCTGGTTTTTATTCAAAATAAAACCCCGCAGGCTACCTGGTTTTTGTGGGGAAACCATGCCCGTGAAGCCACCAAAAATCTTTATCTGAAAAAAAGATTTGAAACTATGCATCCTATGATGTGCCATGAGGCGCCGGACAGGGATTCCGATTTTCTGTTCGGAAAAATCAATTGCTTCGAACCATTCATTGGGGAAATCGACTGGACAGGATTCGGACTGAAAAAAGGAATGAAGAACGATTCTTTACTTTTCTAAACCGAATAATCCAAAAATTAATCCTGTCTCCGAGAGCGACTAAGATTATGTAAAACTTTTTTCAAAAGTTTAACTTCCCCGAATCAACTTCGGGGCAGGCTATCTAAGTCGGGATTAACCTGCATTTCATTCATTACAAACAAAATTTATGAATAATGCAGGCTAATAAAAATCGATTTGTTTGCCGTAATCTTTAAAAATATTTTTCTTTTCGGCAGCAATTTCAATGAGGTCAATTGCTTCTTCGTCAGAAAATGAGGCCCTGTTAATGCAAAGGTCAAATAAATCATTTTCAGGTGCTTCTTGCCGAATTGCCTTGCGAAAAGCTTTTCTTTCTTTTTCAACTTTTTGAATAAATTCAATGGCCTCCTGCCGGTTCAGATGATTGTTGTCGATAATGGTTTTTATGCGGTATTCCAATGGACCCAGAAAACGAAGGTGTAACGCATTTTCAATGTCGTGTGCAATAATGTGGGCAGCACGACCTACAATAATGCAAAAACCTTCTTCTGCAAAAGTTCGGATTACCTCATTTACAGTTTTTATGACCGTTTTTTCGCTTTTGAATTTTTTTGTTCCAAAAGCATTTAATATGTCATTGAAAGTGTAATTGTTTGAGTACTTGAAAATTCGTTTTACTTTCTCAGGTTCCATGTCGAGCTCTTTTGCACTCTGAAAAAACACCTCTTTACTCAACACTTTCCAGTCGGGTCCCAAATGGCGATGATTTAGTCTTTCTGCAATTTTATGCGCAAGTTTTACTCCGTTGCAACCTACTTCTCGCGAAATTGTAATAAGTGGTCCCGGTAATTTATTCGGATTGGAATAAACTTTTTGGTTACCCATCCGCTTTGTTAAATATTCAAGTAATGCGTTACCCATGGTTTTTGCTTTTGTTACTAAGTTACATGAATAAAATGAAATTCGATATGTTTTAAAAAATAAGAATTTGAGTCTGGGTGAAAGAATTTTTTATAACTTTTGTATGTTGTTTTAAATCAATATATTGTGAAGAAAGATATTTCATATAAAAATATTTTGTTTTGATATTTTTCTTGTATGAAAGCATTTCTTAAATTGATTTTTTTTCATTACGGAACTGACCAAACATATTTTATATTAATCATTTGTTTGGAATAATTTTTATGAATAAAATTTTGTTTACTTATTTTTTATTAAAATTTAAACAAAATACATTTTTGTATGTTTTGTTTTCGTGAAAAAAATAAAAATTAGACTGAAAATATTAATTTAAAAAAGATGAAAGAAGATATTATACTTAAGCCGTTAAACGGGAATGGAAAAGTGAAATTGAACGGGAATGGCCATTCACATGAAAAAATGAACGGGTATGAAGAATTGGGCGATCACCATGTTGGAACCTCTGCCGATACTCCTTTGCGCTACGATGCATTTGAAAAATCGGATGATGAAAAAGTAGCCTTAATTGAAGATAAATTTCGTGATATTATGGAAATTATCGGGCTCGATTTAACTGATGACAGTTTGCAGGGAACTCCTCACCGGGTTGCCAAAATGTTTGTAAAAGAAATTTTTTACGGACTGAACCCGGCCAACAAGCCTAAAATTTCGGTGTTCGACAACAAATTTAAATACAACGAAATGTTGCTCGAACGCGATATAAATATGAATTCGTTTTGTGAACACCATTTTCTTCCAATTGTCGGTAAAGCGCATGTGGCATACATTTCAAGCGGCGAAGTAATTGGCCTGAGCAAAATTAATCGTATTGTAGATTATTTTGCCCGCCGTCCGCAGGTTCAGGAAAGGTTGACCGTGCAAATTGCAAACGAACTGAAAAAAGTTCTGAAAACCGACGATGTAGCCGTTTTAATCGATGCCAAACACATGTGTGTTTCGTGCCGCGGAATTGGCGATGATAGCAGTACCACTGTAACTGCAGAATATTGTGGAAGGTTCAAAGACAAATCTGTGCGGGAAGAATTTCTGAAATATATTGGTTTGTAAGATGTCAGATTTTTTTGGCAATCAGGAAAATTTCCTGGTCGCCTCCCCATAATGATAAATTTCTTCTGAACAACCGGTTTAGAAAAAATTCAGGTGAATCATGATTTTTCAGAAATATAGGGTAGTTTTTTTGTACTACCTCGAATTTGGTTTTAGCTAAAACTTTTGATATGGAATTGTAGTTGAAATAGACAAAATGTTCTGTGCCAACGCCTTTTTTGCTGTAAAAACGATGTTTCTCTCTTTTTTTCTGTGCCCTCTTATATTCTGAATTTGGAACAAGAATCAGGATTAATCCATTTTTATTCAGCAATTGATGGCAGCTCGCTAAAGTTTTAAAAGGATTTGGAAAATGCTCCAAAACGTGTTGTATAAAAATCAGGTCGAAACGTTTGCCGCTGTCAATCACCTGTTCAATTGTAAATTTTTCAGCATTTAAACCGCTTTCCTTGCAATAATTCACGGCAAAATTACTTACATCTGTTCCCAAATGATAAATATTCAGGTTCTTAGCAGCTTGTAGTGTATTTCCAATTGAGCTGCCCACTTCAAATAATGATTTAATTTTTGGGTGATGGTTTTGTGCAATTCGAATGAGCCATTCTGATTTTTTTATTTTGTGCTTTTTATTTTTGGCGTAGTTTTTCGACGAGAAGTATTTTTTATCATATTCTTTCTGAAGATTCATTGACTCAGGCGCCCGCCAAATTAAGCCACATTCGGAGCACTTTATAAATTTCAGATTCTGGTCGGCTGAATAAATAAACTGGTTGTCCGGATTGCATCCCAGATATTTTGTGCAGTAAAGCATGTAATATAAATTTGGTTTCTCAGTCAAACTTTTTCAGAAGCGGATTTCAGATCAAACAGGTAGCCGTCCGTCCATATCGGTTCTGTTTTCAGGTTCCAGCGGAAATTTAACCGGTTTATTGTCGCGTGTTGAACGGTAAATGGCTGTGAAAAGTTCAACCGTTCGCCGCCCATCTTCGCCAGATACCAGAGGTTCCCTGTCGGTTTCGAGGGCTTCCAGAAAATCTTCGATTTGCCGCTCCATATAAAATACGGTAGGGTCGATGGAATTAAAAAATTCCGAATCTTTTTGTGTCCATTTCGCCCGTAATTTTTCCTCGCCGGAAACTGTCCATAAATCATTTACCGGCGGTTCCAACACCGTTGACAAGCCTGCCACAAACATGGCGCCTCCATCGGTTTGAACTCCCACTGAAGCACCGTTTTCTCCGTGAACATGCACTTTTCCGTAAATTCCGGGTTTTTGCGAATTGCTGACAATTATATTTCCTATACCACCATTTTTGAATTTTACAATGGCAACAGCAGTGTCTTCCACTTCAATAAATGGATGATTATAGTTTTTCCAAATGCCGTAAACTTCATCAATTTCACCCATAAACCAAAGCAGTAAATCGAGTTGATGAGGCGCCTGGTTTACCAGTACTCCGCCACCTTCCATTTTCCAGGTTCCGCGCCATGCATCGGCATCGTAATAATTTTTATCGCGCCAGCCCAGCATGTTAATGGTTCCGAAAACCGGTTTGCCAATTTTACCGGCTTCAATGGCTTTTTTTACCCGCATTACCGGGGCATACCAACGCCGCTGACTGATTGTTCCAAGTTTAACACCGGCTGTTTTGCAAGCATTTATTATTTCATCGCAATCGTTGAGGGTTGAGGCCAGCGGTTTTTCAACCAAAATATTTGCGCCGGCTTTTGCAGCTTCAATGGCCGGTTCGTTGTGAAAAGGGTGGGGGGTGCAAACTATGGCCAAATCAATTTTTGCTGTTTTTACCATTTCTGAAATGCTTCCAAAAGCTTTTGTTTTATATTGTCTGGCAAACTCATCTGCGGTTTTTTGGGTGCGGCTCCAAACAGCGTCAAGTTTTGCATTGGGCAGGTTCTCAATTGCTTTGGCATGAAGGTGGGCTACTTTGCCGCATCCCAATATGGCGATGTTGAATTTGTTTTTTTCCATTTTTGTAAACTCCTTTTTAAAACAATGGGTTTTGCGTTATACAAAACCCATCGCTCAAAAATAACCAATTCATCTGGATTGGAAATGCCACCTTTCTGTTTATTAAAGTATTTTTCTTCTTTTCAACTTTTGCTACATTTCCTGGTTGAAATCAGAAAAAGGTATGGCCTTTATTCTGGTTTTTTAAGGGTTTCATTTAGATCATGTTTTTTGATGGCCGAGTTTACAATCAGTTCAATCACATAACGGAAAATTTTTTCCTCAACTTTTTCTGACAAAAAGGGAAGATTAATTTTTTCATTGGCCAACATTGTAAGCCGCTCGGCTATCATTTTAGCTTCCTCTTTTTCAATTCCTTTCTCAGTAGTACGAACCAGATCGTAAAATTCATTGGGCATGTTTTCGTAAAGAAAATTATCAATTTTCAATATAATTTTGATAAGAATTTTTTCTTCTCCGGTTTCACCAATTATCGGAATTTTTATTTTACTGTTTAACTTTTCAGCCAACGCTTTTATCTCATCCTTTGATAATTGGTTACGGAGTTTTGGTTCGGCGTAAAAATCATTTAAAAGGGAATTATATTCGGTGTTATTCAGTTCAGAAATTTTTTTCGCCATGGTTGCTATTTATAACAGTTAAAATACTTTAAGCCTGAAATTGAGATTCAAGTAAATCCCGTGTCATTTCATTGTACACTCCATCAATAGCTAGGTTTGGCATTCGTGTTTGCAGTTCTTTAATGCCGGCTTCGGTTTTTGGACCAAAGGCACCATCAGAGGTTCCAATATCAATATTTAGTTGTTTAAGCGCATCCTGCAGAGCAACAACGGCCTGGCCACGGCTTCCCAGTTGTAAAGTAGGTTCAGGAATTTCAAGTTTTTTTACCGTTGACAAACGCTGGAATGCCAACACAGTGTTTAGCCGGTAGGCCGAAACAGAAACGCGGTTTCCCTGATTCCCTCCCAAACAATAAACCCTTTTTTTATCGGTTGAAACGCCAAGGAAAAAACCCACATGTCCCTTCCACGATTCAGGGCTTTCACGCCAGAAAACTACAATATCGCCGGGTTCTGGTGTGGTAACCCTCGTGCCAACATTGAGCCATGAGCGGGCATTTGCTTTGCCTGAATATTGCAGTCCGGCCTTTTTTGCCACCCAGTTTACAAACGTGCTGCACCATGGAACTTCATCACTGGTTATTCCATGTATGCCTGATTCTTTAGCGTATTTTAAAATTTCGGGATTGTGCTGGTTCCCCAACATTTCCTCATTCCCAAGTTCTTTAAATGCAATTTTTAATAGGTCTTCCATCTTTTTAATTCTTTTAATATGAAATAAGTAAAGGAGAATATCCAAAGTCATTCAAAACGTTGAAATATTCTCCTTGTTTTTAATTTATTTAGCTACCCCAAGTCCTGCAAAAAGGTTTTGGAACGAGTTGGCTTCGATGGCAAAAACACCATCGTTCCCAATCATATTTATTGGCCTCCAAAAGCTTTTGTCGAAAAAGGACAGAACTCCCTGATACGTGTTCATTCCGGCAGGTTCGGTTACACCCCATGGATTTCGGAGTACAATGTACTTTTTGTTGTTTTTGTATGCCCAGCCTAAAACTGTGTAGGCGTGGTTCCCAACAACATTGGTACCTGTGTAATCTTTGCTCGAACCATAAGTCCAGGCTGTCATCGGATGGATGGTTTTGTAGCTCATTGAATTTTCCCGGACAATAGAGTAGAGTTGATCTCCTGTTCTGCTGCTTGTATTATAATAATGAGCCGTTTTATCATTCAATTGAGCAGTGGCTTTCACAGGGTCGCCAAACGCCGTTTTGGTAATGTCGGGTTTATCTGAATTGGTTTTCAGAATCCATTTGGCAAAAGCCTTTTCGTACAAAGCGGGATAAATTTCACCAGCATCTCTCGACCGGCAATAAATTGGCAGGTTGTTTGACGTGCGCACCAGCGTTTTGTCCGTAACTTCCACCAGTTTTGTGGGCGCATCTTTTCCTCCGCCTTTTGAATAAAACTGAATAGCATTCACCCGGTCTGATTCGCCTGTACCTGTTGCACGGTTCCGGTGAACAATCCGATAGGGATCGGCCCAGGCAATGGCTGAAACTGCGGCAATAAAATAACAGTTTCCAACAGCTCCTTGTACCGGATCAGAAAATTCAATTACATCTTTGAAAAAATCGCCCGTGTCTTTCCAAATACCGTTTTCAGGTGTCCAGTCACCCGATGAGGCTGCTTTTCCTAAAAGAATTGCCGCAAGCGGTTTGCTTAACAGTGTTTTTGAAAGCGTATGATCCATTTGCGGGAGATCAAGTTTCAGGTTCAGTACACCACGTGTTAGCACCCCCGAGCGGATTTTTGTGGTGTTTATACTTTTTACTCCAAGCTTTTTGAGCTCGCCCAGATTGGTAATGCCTGATACATCTGGTGTTTCTGATTCGTTGTCGCCTCTGATAGTAATTGCAGACGCAGCAACCGGTTCAGCCATGTTTTTGTCGTTCAGTTTTAATCCGGCATAGATGGGCGAATTAAACTTCATGTCGAACAATTCATTGTAATCCGTTTCCAGTGCGTCTTCCATCACTTCAATGGATTCCTTTTTCGTCCAATCGATTTTTCTGCCAACTAACGCTTCGGTCAGAGCATAGGGGTTGATGGCACCCACATTTAAATTTGTTACTTTGTCCATTTTCTTTTGATTTTAATGATTGTGATTTATTAGAATTTATTCTGCCGGAAATTTATTCAGACAGATTAAAATTGTATTGAAAATCAAAGTATTACAGTTGAAAAAAACAACTAAATAATTAATTCGGAATAACCTGTTTATGTTACTCATAAATAAATTAGTTAAAAATTTTGTGTACTATAAACCCTGGCTTTTTGGAACTGGTTTTAGATGGATGAATAGAATAGTAAAACAATTTACGATACTTTATTGAAAGATAGTGTTTACAGATTAAAAAATTTTTATGCATTGCTCATAATTTAAATGAGCTTCAATTTAAGACAATTTTGTCTTCAAAGCAATATTCCTTTAATTTTTTTTCGATGGAAGTTAGAGAGCGAAAACCTGAAAGTATTTTGGCTTATTTGGAGGTGAGAGGCATAAGTTCTATTCTGCGGAAATAAATTTCAGCCGCTTCAGACTGAATCTGAATTTTGCCTCTTTTGGGTTTTACTTTGGTTGCTTCATTTACTATAATTCCGTTTAGAATGAAGGTGAGTTTGTCCCCGTCAGCAATACATTCCAGGGTATTCCATTCTCCAACCGGATTTTCTATATCCTTTTCTCCCCTGAAATCCAGCGCATCTTTCCAGTCCGGATCCCGGTTAAACCAGTTTATACGGCCTGAGTTAACCGTTACCTCTTTTCCGTCTGGTTTAAAAACATAAGAATTACCTTGTTTTTCATTAGCCACAGTGCAGGTAACACTGAAATTGTCCGTTCCGTCGCCAACCACAATAATGTCGCCTGTTCCGCCCTCAATTATCTGGCATTCGATGGAGTGCATCCAGATTCCACCGGATGCTCCGTCTTCGCCAATCGAATGCAGCAGAATTCCACAGTCGCGGGCATTATTCAGCCGGGGCTCAAAGGTTTTTTCACCCCATTTAAATTCGGTTATCAGATGGTAATTTTCAAATTCTTCGTTGGTGGTAATGCAACCCCATTCTTCACCCGAAATCCGAATCATTCCGTCTTGCACCGTAAAAACCTTTTTTGGATCATGATTTTTCCCGCTGTGTTGTAAAAAGGTGTACCAGCCATCAAGGTTTTGGCCGTTGAAGAGTTGGATTTTTTCTGATTCTTTTTGCTGGATAGAGATGGTGTTGTTTTCCCCGGTCTGATGCCCTGTCAGAAAAAGAATACCGGTAATAAAAATTATAATCTTTAACATGGTTAAAATTTTCTTTCAAATGTATTCATTTTAATTGATAGTAAATTATTGTTTTATCAACAATTTGACGTAAATTGACACAAAAAGGTGTTTTATTATTCTATTTAATAGTCACAATTATGAATTTTATTTTTCAAACACACAGGCAATTATGGTTTGTTGTATTCATGAGTTTGTTCCCCGTAACATTGTTTGCACAAATCCAGGGTTCCGTCAGGGATAGCTTGAATCAACCGGTTTCGTTTGCCAATGTGCTTTTACTCAACCAAAAAGATTCTTCGGTGGTATCCGGGGTAATGGCTACGGAGGAAGGAACTTACAGCTTTACCAGTTTTAAACCCGGAACTTATATGATTGGTGTAAGTTTAATTGGCTACAAATCCGCTTTTTCATCGCCATTTACTATTAAAACATCAAACGATCATTTCCACAACGAGCCCGTTTTTGTTGAAGAAGATTCGCACCAGTTGCAGGATGTAAATGTGGTGGTGAAAAAGCCCATTTACGAATTAAAAATCGACCGGATGGTGGTGAATGTGGAAAACAGCATCACTTCTGCAGGAAGCACTGCACTTGAGGTTTTGGAAAAATCGCCCGGGGTGATTGTGAACCGGCAAAACAACAGCATTTCCATTTCGGGTAAAGGGGGCGCAATGGTAATGATTGACGGAAAACAAAACCGAATGCCGGTTGAAGCTGCTGTTCAGATGTTGGGTTCGATGAATGCAGACAATGTAAAACGGATTGAAATTATTACCACCCCGCCAGCCAAATACGATGCAGAGGGCGATGCCGGGATTATTAACATCGTCCTTAAAAAAAATGAAGCATTTGGCACCAACGGTTCATTTTCACTGGGGGCCGGCTTGGCCACCCGCGAAAAAATGAATGGCAGCCTGAATTTAAACCACCATGTGGAGAAGGTCAATTTTTTCGGTTCGTACAGTGCAGATTTTGACAATATGCGCCAAAGCACCGAAACCATCCGCAGGCTTATTCAATCGGGTTCTGTTATAGAATCAGAAGCCATAAATAACCGTGAAGCACTGTTGCTTTTTCAGAATGTCAGGATGGGATTCGATTATACCATCAGCAGTAAAACCATTTTAAGTTTTTTAGGCGCTGGTTATGTCAGAGACTGGGAAATGGATGCATTAACTGCAATTTTATACATGCAGGATCAGGAAACAACCAACCGCACCAATCTCACCACATTCGAATTAAACAAATGGATTCACGGCATGGGAAACATAAACCTCCAGCACCATTTTCAGGAAGAAGAAATCCTGGATTTTAATTTCGATTATTTGAATTATTACAACGACAACCCGTCCAATTATACAGTTGAAAACCTGGACAATTCTAATCAGCCTGAATCGGGCGAAAACATTGAAGTGGAAAAAATTACGCCCATCAATATTTTTGTGGGTGCTCTGGATTATTCAAACCAGTTAAACCCGAAAATAAAAATTGAAGCTGGGATAAAAGGAACACTTACCAATTTTAAAAATGATGTTGGCGTTCGGTATTTCACTTCCGGAAGCTGGGATTACGATCCCGAATTGACCAATAATTATTCACTGAACGAAAATATAAGTGCCGCATATTCTACAATTAGTTTTACCATGAACGATAAAACAAGCATTGTGGCCGGATTGCGCTACGAATACATGAATTCGGTGCTGGACTCGGAAACTGAAAAAGGAATACTGGACCTGCATTACGGCGAATTTTTCCCCACTTTTTACTTCTCCCAAAAATTAAACGATAACAACACGTTTCAGTTTGCTTACAGCCGTAGGATCGATCGTCCGACATTTAATCAACTGGCCCCGTTTATCATTTTTATCACTCCGGAAACATTTCTTTCGGGCAACGAGAACCTTTTGCCTGCATTCAGCAACATTTTAAAAGCCGATTACCAGTATAAATCGTTGATGTTATCTTTTAGTTTTACCGATACGAAAGACGCCATTGCCGGTTTTCAGCCTCGCCAAAGTGATGATGAAACCAGACAGTACCTGGTTTCCCGGAATCTGGACAATGCTCAAACAATGTCGGTGATGCTCGCTTTGCCGGTAACTGTTACCAAATGGTGGAAGATGCAAAACAATTTCAACTGGGTAAGGCAAAAACTGGTAACCGACTACGACGCGGTTGATGTTGATGTTTCTCTCGCGAATTTCAGGATAAATTCAAGCCAAAGTTTTAGTTTAAGCGAACATATTTCTGCTGAAATATCCGGGTTTTATCAATCGCGTTCCCTTATGGGGATTTACGAAAGTAAACCCTTCGGCAGCCTTGATTTTGGTTTTTTGTGGCGATTGAAAAATGGAAACAGCCGGTTTAACCTGAACGTCAGCGATGTGTTGAAAACCAGGATTTTTCGAATGGAAGCAAATGTGCCGGAATTGAATATCGACAACCGGATGAAGCTGGATTTTGAGTCACGTATTTTGAGGCTAACTTTTACGCATAATTTTGGCACTACGGCCATAAAAGCCAGAACCCGGAATACAGCCTCGGAGGAGGAACGGAGAAGGATAACCAATTAAAAATTAATCATTCGGAAAATCTGTTCCTAACTTTGCCCGTTAGTCAACAGTTTAATAAGAAAATCAGAGTAAAATTAAACTCATGCCAAAAACCGTTACCATGGCCGCAATTCCCTGAATAAGTGTAGCCATTGTGTGGGTTTTGTATCCGGTTTTCACATCCATACCCGAAAACTGGGTAACCACCCAAAAAAAGCTGTCGTTTGCGTGGGAGATGGTCATGGCGCCTGCACCGGTTGCCATCACGGCCAGCACTTTTCCGTTCAGCGAATCGAGCCCGATGGTAGAAAGCAGCGGGGCAATGAGTGCCGAAGTGGCCACCAAAGCCACGGTGGATGAACCCTGCGCTGTTTTAAAAGCCGCAGCAATTATAAACGGAAGAAAAATACCAAGTTGATAATCCGCCAGCATATTTCCGATAGTTTCGCCAATCTGTGTTTCTTTCAGAATGGTGCCAAAAGCACCTCCCGCACCGGTAATGAGCAAAATAGGAGCTGCTGCCGAAATGCCGTCGCCAATCCAGCCGGTGAGCGTTTCTTTGTTAAAAACCGGGAAAAGCAAAAATGCCAGCAAAAAACCGATAAGCAATGCGTTAACCGGTTGTCCTGTAAAATCAAGAAAGGCATAAAAGAACCCGGTACCGAAAGTTTTTGCCGGGTAGGTGGCTATCGAACGCAAAGCAATGAGAAGTATCGGGATTAAAATAGGCAACAATGATTTGGTTGCAGACGGAAGTTTAATGTTTTCGGAAATATTTTGGGTAAATGTTTCGGTGTCTTCGCTGGTGGTGTATTTTTTCCCGGCATACGATGCCCAGAAATACCCGGCAAGCAGGGCAACCAGAGCAACTACAGCACCAAAAAGGATAACCAGCCCAAGTTGGTCATCAAGCCCCAAATTTCCTGCAGCGGCAATGGGACCTGGCGTTGGCGGGACAAATGTGTGTGTGGCATAAAGTCCGGTAGCCAGAGCAATGGAAAGCGCTACCGATGGTTTTTTGGTTTGGTGAACCAGTGATTTTTTCAGCGAGGAAAGAATCACATAAGCCGAATCGCAAAAAACAGGAATGGAGACGATGTACCCAATGAACGACATGGCCAGCGCCGGATACCTTTTACTCACCAACTTTAAAACCAGTTCAGCCAGTTTAATGGCAGCGTTGGATTTTTCCAGAATGGTTCCAATAATGGTTCCCAAAACAATTACAATTCCGATGTAAGCCATGATGTCGCCAAACCCGCGTGCAATGGATGCGGCAATGCTTTCCAGAGGCAGTCCGGCCAATGCTCCGGCCAGGTACGATGCCAGCAGTAGCACCACAAACGGGTGAAGTTTCAGCCGGGTGGTTCCCAGTATGATAAACAGGACAGAAATAAACAGAACCGTTATGAGCCAAAGTCCTTCGGGCATGGAATAGCTTTTAAAAAGTTATGAAATTGGGTTTGTTTTCAATAAAATGAATGGGAACTTCCACAACAAATTCCCGGAGCCATTCGGCACAATATTCCATCCCGGCTTCCTCTGATTTTATATGGCCCAGAAAAATAACCGCCTTGTTTTTATCCTGCTGCACCGCATCGTTGGCATAAAGGTAAGTTTCCCATTCGGGCGCTTCCCCCGCGATTATAACTTCCACATCATCGTTCCGTAACATTTGAATGTGCCGCTGTCCACCAGGTGCACCGGCCATAAATGCCAGTTTGGTGAATTTCAGTTCAGAATTTCCAATTACCCGAATGTTCTCCATATTAAATTTTTGTTTGAGCTCATTCGCATAATCTTTTAAGGTTTTTTCAGGAACCTGGAAAAAAGTTTGTGAGCCATTCACAGCAAATCGATTTAATTCCAGTTTTTGTATCATGCCAACCGAAATCCCGTCGGGCTCAGTTTTATGAATATGATCATGAAACCGGAAAATCACCAGCCCGTTTTTTTCAATAAACTCCTTTTTCTCCAAAAAAACCGGGTCATTTTGAAAGGATTCCGTCTGATCAAGGTGGTTGTAAAAAACCGGTTCATGGGTAATGATAAAATTGCATCCTTTTTCAACTGCTTCTTTTAAAACCTGCATATCGGCAAACATGCAGACGGCAATTCCGGTAAGTTCCGATTTTGGATTTCCGGCTTTAAACGCATCCACCGTTTGGTCGGCCCAGGGGCAGGTCACTTGTTTTTTAATCCGGTTTACAATATCTTCCGCGGTTATTTGGCCAATGGAAATGAACGGGAGCAAAAGGAACAATACAATATAAAATTTCGTTTTCATGATAAGTTGCAGTTGATTCAGCTATAAATGTAAGTGATTTTTTTATTATGAAGAAGATAAAACTTCGCGGGAAAGAACTCAAGCGCCTCGGTTACACCAGCGACCGGGCTATTTCGCTTGCCATTAATCTGGTGAGCCGGCATTTTAAGCGGTCAGATAAGGTTGAACTTCTGGAAACCCTCGAAAAGATAAACCTTCAACCTGAAAACTATTTGAAGGACCCGGTTTGGGGCGAACTGGCGCAACTTTTAACAGAGAAACCCGCCAAAAGCAAAAAGAAACCGGTGCTGAAAAAAGCGGCGCTGGAGTTTAAAATTTATGGCGAAGAGAACATCGATCCCGAAGCCATTCGCCAAATGGAAACGGCCATGAAACTGCCCATTTCTGTGAAAGGCGCCCTGATGGCCGATGCACATGTGGGATACGGTTTGCCCATCGGCGGAGTTTTGGCAACTTACAACGCAGTTATTCCTTACGGTGTGGGAATGGATATTGGCTGTCGCATGTGCCTTTCGGTTTTTCCTTTTTCACCAAAAAAAATTGACGGCGAGCGCGACCGGATTAAAAACATTCTGATGAACGAAACCCGGTTTGGACTTGCCGAGTTTAAAAATGAACAGGACCATGAAATTCTGGAACGCAAAGAATTCAGGGAAATAAAATTTCTGAATTCCCTGCATAAGAAATTTGCCAGTCAGTTGGGAACATCCGGTCACGGAAACCATTTTGTGGATGTGGGTTTTGTGAAAATTCAAAAGTTTTCTGAGTTGGTTGGACTTCAACCCGGTGAATATTTTGCTGTTTTGAGCCACTCGGGTTCACGTAATTTTGGTTCGGAGGTTTGCAAACACTACACCCGAATTGCCAAAGACAAGCTTGAACTTTCTGGCGAAGCGGCTCGGCTGGCCTGGCTGGAGCTCGATTCGGAAGAAGGGCAGGAGTACTGGGCAGCCATGAACCTGGCCGGCGATTATTCACACGCCAACCACCGTATTATTCATCGAAGGCTGGCCAAAGCATTTGGCGAAAAACCACTGGCCATCATCGAAAATCACCACAATTTTGCCTGGGAAGAAACACTGGACACCGGTGAAAAAATCATCATTCACCGCAAAGGCGCCACACCGGCAGGAATTGGCGATGTGGGAATTATTCCCGGAACCATGGCCACGCCGGCGTTTATTGTAACCGGAAAGGGAAACGAAGAAGCGCTGAATTCCGCTTCCCACGGCGCCGGTCGTTTGATGTCGCGAAATGTGGCCAAACAAACTTTCACCGAAAGCCAAATGAAAAAATACCTGGAAAAACAAGCAGTGGAATTATTGGGTGGAGGAGTGGATGAATCGCCGTTTGCTTATAAAGATATTTTTGAAGTGATGAAAAATCAGCAAAATCTGGTGCAGGAATTGGGCGTTTTTTATCCGAAAATTGTACGGATGGAATAGGTATTGTGCTTAAAGTCACATGGTATTGATTAATATCAATATAAAAAGAGACATAAAAGTCGTTTTTTTATTGATAATTTTTTTACATTCGGCCCCCAAAATTTCTTCACTATAAAATTTTACTTATGAGTCATGGAATTGTTGAATCGATGCCCTTATGGATGTCAATACCATTTGTGATAATTCTGCTTTTTATTGCAGTTGGCCCACTACTTTTTAACCATTGGTGGGAAGAAAACAAAAACAAGTTGATCGTTTCACTTGTATTAGGTGTTCCTGTTTCAATTTTATTGTTTTACAGGGGGTTGCATCACGAACTGATACACCAGATTTTATTCGACTACATCCCGTTTATTATTTTACTTGGAGCTCTGTTTATTATTACCGGAGGTATTCATCTGAAAGGAGATATTGAGGCAAAACCAATAACCAATACGACTTTTTTGGCTATTGGAGGGCTTCTGGCCTCATTTATGGGAACTACCGGTGCGGCCATGTTACTTATCCGTCCGATTATCAGAACGAATCAGGAGCGGAAGTTTAAGGTGCATACCATTCTTTTCTTTATTGCCATTGTGGCCAATGCGGGAGGCATGCTCACTCCGCTTGGCGATCCACCGCTGTTTCTGCTCTATTTAAGGGGTGCGCCATTCACATGGTTTTTTGGTTTGTTCTGGCCCTGGTTATTTGTAAATTCAATTTTTCTTCTGCTTTATTATATCATAGACAGTTATTATCACGCCAAAGAACCAATTGCCACAATTGTGAGAGACCGCACAAACATTGAGCCCATCCGCCTTAAGGGAACACTGAATTTTCTTTTCTTGCTGGGCGTGGTTTTATCGGTTGCATTTTTAAACCAGCAATTTATTCCAGCAATTCACGAAAATCATAATCTGGCCTTTATACGTGAGGGAGTTATTTTGCTGATGGCCATTTTGTCTTTGGTTACCAGCAGCAATGAAATGCGTTACATTCATAATAAATTTACCTGGGGCCCCATTGTAGAGGTTGCTTTTCTGTTTTTCGGGATTTTTATCACAATGGTTCCAGCGTTGATTTATATCAGGGAAAATGCCCCTTCGTTCGGAATAAACACACCGCTTTTATTTTATAGTGTTACCGGCGGGTTAAGCGCATTTCTTGATAATGCGCCAACAGCGGTTTCCTTTCATAACCTTGCACTTGGAATGACCAGTCAATTTAGCGGTTTAACTTTGGTTGCAGGAATCCCCGAAATTATACTGAAAGCAATCAGCCTGGGCGCTGTGTTTTTCGGTGCAATGACTTATATCGGAAACGGACCAAATTTTATGGTTAAAGCTATTGCTGAAGAAAATGAAATAGCAATGCCCGGCTTTTTCGGGTATATTTTTAAATTTTCGATAATAATACTGTTACCCGTTTACATTTTAACGCAGTACCTTTTTTTATAAAGAAACTCAAAAGTTGAAGATTATAATTGAATCGCCGGGAAAAAGTTTTTCCGGTGATTTTTTTTATCCTCTCACTCGTTTTTCCGGGAAAATTAAACTGAAAATAATTGCAGCGGCAAATGCAAGCAGGTAGCTGGCCAGCCGTTCTGAAATTCCGGTGGGTTCAACCAGCCAGGTTTTCCAGACAACTGCCGAAAAAGTGCCGGTTATAAGGCTGGCAAATGCACCGGCACGCGAAAATCCTTTCCAGAAAACCAGCAAAACAATGGCCGGTCCAAACGATGCCCCGATGCCGCTCCATGCATACGAAACCAGTCCGTAAACGGTATCCTGCATGGTAATGGCCAGCAGAAAACCTACCAACCCAACAGCCAGTGTCAGCATTTTATTCAGGAATAGCAATCGTTTTTCCCTGATTTTTTTACGGGTTACCTGCAAATACAAATCTTCAGTCATGGACGAGGAAACCACCATGAGTTGGGATGAAGCAGTTGACATCATGGCAGAAACAGCACCCGATAAAAGAATTCCGGCCAGAATAGGGTTAAGCAGTGTCATCACCATGGCAGGCATAATTTTTTCAGAATCGTTGGCCACACTTGCCGCAGCTTCGCCCAGTGCACCGGCTTGCACCAGCTTATACCCGATAATTCCAATCATAAAGGCACCTCCGTAAGCAAGCAAAGTCCATAAAACCGCAACCCAGCGGCTTTGCCGAGTTTCTTTTTCAGAGCGCATGGCCATCATTCGTGAAAGCAGTTGTGGCTGGCCGGTGTAACCAAACGCCCAGCTTAGTCCGTTCAGAATGAGCAATCCGCCGGTGGTTTGTTTTACTGTATCGATGTTGAGCGGAACAGTGTAGTTGGCCGACATTATGGTTTCTGCAATTGAAATGTCATAAGTTGCTGCTATGCCCAAAGCGATAATGGGCAAAACAACACAGGTGACAACCATAAGAATGGCCTGAAAAGCATCGGTGGCAACAACTGTTATGAATCCGCCCAACATGGTATAAAGCGTAACCAGTGCCGAACCGATGACCATTCCCCAAAACGGATCGATGTTGAACGTGTCGTTGAAAATTTTACCTGCGCCGCTGAACTGGGCTGCAATGTACAGCACAAAAAAGAAAATAATTACAAGCGACGAAAGCAGGCTGAAACTTTTTGTGGTTCCTTTAAACGTTCCGGAAAATAATCCGGGAACGGTGAGTGCGCTTGTTTTTTCAGTAATTCTTTGCAGGGGCTGGGCCAAAAATGTCCACAAGAAAAGGATTCCGGCAACACAGCCAAACGCTACCCAAATGGCAGCCATTCCTTCGGCATAAGCATGACCGGTTAGCCCAAGCAGCAACCACGCCGATTCACCCGTAGCCCGTTCCGATAAAGCCAGCGAATAACCTGATATTTTCTTTCCACCAATTACAAAATCAATATTGGTTTTGGAACGCCGGGCCGACCAGGCCACAATTCCAATCAGAACAACCAGATATAAAATGAAAACAACAATCATAACCTGAGCCAGGTGATTTAAAATGCAAAACCTAAACTAATTCCCATCCTGAATCCCGGGAAAAAGAAAGGTAATTTTGATGTATGGTTATCTTCGTTTACTTCGTGTTTTAGCCTGTTTTTCAAATAAATAATATCGCTGAACACATCCTCGATGTGTGGGGTAACTTCGCTGTAATCAAATCCTGCCGGTTTGGGGTCCATGGTGTAAATCAATTTTGTCATATAATAATCCAAACCAATTCCCAGGAAATGAAAATCAACTGTAAACATTTCTCCAAAAATCCATTGGTATCCCAATTGTGCGCCCATTCCCAATGTATTCAGTTTCGTATTCACTGAATAAATCCGACTATCTATTTCATCCTCATAATCAACAAACTGGTTAAACCAGCGCAGGTAGGGTGCAATGTAAAAACCTTCGGCTGACAATTTTTCTGAGATGTAAAATCTGTACTCCAGCGAGGCTGACATTCCACCATTTTCCTGAATAAAGGCATAAGCTTCTGGTGTTATGGTTTCTTCTGTAAAAAAAGGACTTACAACAGGATTTAAATATCCGAACTTCATTTGAAGTGAACGGTTTGAATTAAACATTTTTTCATAAGCCAGATTAAAATCACCTAAAAAGGCGCCACTTAAACCGGCTTTTATTATATTTTCCTGCGCATTGGAAACCCATCCGGTAAAAAGAATTAAAACGATTGCAAAAACTTTTAATCTGGACATAAATTATTGATTTAGAATTTCGATTGAAAAGTAATAAAATATCTTTACCTGGAAAATTACTTATTCAGTTTGATTTTTCCTGGTCTGGTCCTCATGGCAATCGGTACACGAAACAAAATGAATGTCGTGTTCGCTCGAAGGTGAGAAGTAAGTAGTATTCATGGTTTTTACATCCAGTTTACAGTTTTTCGATTCTCCCGGGTGGCACTTGTCGCATGAGGTTCGCTGATAATTGGAATGCGGTTCGTGGCATGCCCGGCAACTGATTCCTTCGTGTACACCGGTGGGAGTGCGGTCGTCGTGGCTGCCGGCCTGGTGCCAAACCGATGGCGCATGGCACTGCACACAAAGCCGGTACCCTGGGTCAGCCGGTGTTTGCACGGTATCGGCTCCGTTCAGAATTATAGGCGTGGGCAGATTGTCCAGATTAAAATGAATTTTTTCATTTCTGATATAAAATCCGATGGAATTATTTTCCAGATTCCTGCTGTAGAAGATATTGTTCGGACTTGAATAATCTGGCCTTTGGGCTGGTTCTCCTTTACTGTGAATCTGATGGCAGGTCAGGCAGGGCATGGTGGGTTTGTCCGCCACATTTTTGTTTTTCATATTCCATGGACCTTGCTGAGAAATGGGCTCCACCAAATCGAGAATGGTACCTTCGTAAAACATGCCGTGGCAGCGCAGGCAGTCGAAGTTGAGTTGTTCAGTGGTGTTGTGTGTTTCATCCAGCAGAATATCGGCATAAGTGGCAGAATGCCCACCGGCCAGCCAATTAGCATATTCGTTTTGGTGGCAGGAAACACATCGCTCCATGGTTTCAAAAATCTGAAACTCTGTTAACCTGATTTCATCGGGGTGTGGCTTATTTTGAATGTGGCGTGTTACCATTCGTGCCTTTTCCGACAGGCTGTGCCATCCGTTTTCAAGGGCTGTTCCGTGGCATTTGAAACAGGAGATATCGTGGTGTGCCGATGCCGTCCATGTGGTGTGTGAAGGACTGATCTCATGGCAACTGGCACAGGTTCTTTCCGGATTGGCAACATTCCACCAGGAATAAGACCCACCCAATACAATTAGCAGAATAAAAAGAATAACAATTATTCGGATACTATTTTTTAAGAGTTTCGTTTTCATAAGCTACGATTTGAATTTGGTACCGTTCCAGTTTTTTACGATGAAATCGCCAACCCAGTAACCGAGAGCCAAAATTGTAAGCGCCGGATTGAAACCTCCGTTTGTAACACACAGGCTTCCGTCGGCAATAAACAGGTTATCAATTTCGTGAACCTGCCCATATTTATTGGTAACCGAGGTTTTGGGATCGTTGCCCATGCGTGCAGTTCCGGCCTGGTGCTGGCCACCGCTTAGTCCTCTTCCTCCAACACTTTGCCAGGTATGGTAAGCACCGGCTTCTTTCAAAATTTCTTCAGCCCTGTCTGACATAAACTGACAACCCGTCGGATCGTAGGGATGCCTTGAACCAGAAAGCCGGGCTACCGGAATTCCCCAGTGATCTTTTACATCCGGGTCAACCGTAACACGCGATTCAAAATTGGGAATTTCCTGAAAGGGCCCATGCAACCGGAGCAGCTTTTTGAACTGACTTCTCTGATATTCTTTATGCTCAGGCCCCCAGCGCTTGGCGCCTGGAGGACGCATTTTTGAAAAAAGGTAGGGCATGGCAGTAAATTCGTTACACAAAACACCACCTCCAATTACTCCCGAGTTATCATGATTAAAATCGGCAATGGCAAGCGTAGCGCCAGGCCCAACATCGTCATAAACATCGTCTTTTATTAACCCGTGGGCGCCGGTGTAAGCATGTCCCTGCAGGTTCCGGCCCACCCAGTCGTTATTGTTACCTGCCCCGTTTGGAAACAGTTTCGATTTTGAATTGATCAGTAACCGGGCTGTCTCTACTGCTGCCGCTGCAACTATCACGACATCGGCAGTTTGTATTCTGCCCTTGTCTTTTTCGTCGAAATATTTAACTCCGGTAGCGCGTCCTTTTTCGTCTAACATAATTTCCGCCACCTGGCAATGAGTTCGTAATTCACAATTTCCGGTTTCAATGGCCGTGGGGATTACCGTATTATGGGTACCACATTTGGCGTTCACCGGACAGGCAAAACCCACGCAACTTCTCATGCGGTAACAGGCAGGTCTTCCTCCGTAGCGCACCGAATTTCGTAACATGGGAATGGGGAACGGATGAAGTCCCAAACGTTTGGCAGCATCAGCCAGAATGTTTGCCGACTGATTGTATGAAAAAGGTGGCATGGGATAGGGTTTTTCGCGGGGCGATTCGAACGGATTGGCGCCGCTTTCTCCTGAAACGCCAATTTCCCATTCTGCTTTCCCATAGTAAGGTTCCAAATCGAAATAGCTGATGGGCCAGTCGTCAAGTGTAGAGCCTTCCAAATGTCCGTAGGTAGATTTCATTTTGAAATCTTTTTCCATAAAACGCCAGGCCATAGCGCCGTAACTAACTGTACCGGAACCTACGCAGGCAGCATTGTTGCTGTAACCACCTTCGCTGGGAAGAACAATACGGGCAGAACCATCGCTGTTAACCACCACCCTTCGGTGTCGTTCATTATCAGGCCCAAATGCATTGCCCAAAACAGTAGTGCGTTGCGAAATGAGTTCGTCATCGTCGTGGTCGTCATAAGTAGCCCAGCCACCGCGTTCAAAAAGTACTACCGAAAGACCGGCTACTGCAAGTTCTTTGGCCACAACACCGCCTCCGGCTCCTGCACCCACTACAATTGCATTTACATGTTTGTTTTTCATAACTCCATTTGTTTGGCGGTGGCACATTTCGATTCGTAGCGGTTTTGTCCCAGTACATGAGGGTAATCGAGCCGCATCATTTTGTAGCTCACGTAGTTTTTATTACCGCCATGTCGCGGGGAACCGTAAAACCCCTGCATGGAATGGTCGAGCAGCATATTGAAAAAACTTCTCTGGTTCACTAAGGTCCAAAATTCTTCGGGAAGATTACCCGATTCCATTTGTTCCAAAAAGTGGGTTTGTTCATCCCAATCCAGCTCATAAAAAGTTTTTCTGAGAATTTTTACCGATGAATTTTCAATGGCAGAAATCCCTTTTCGGTAATCTTCCTGAAAGCGTGTATAGGGCCCAATTAATTGTTTGTCAATAAAATTGACCACATTGGCATCAGTGGCGCCAGGGTCCCGATCGGCAGGGATAATTTGTTCGGCAAAAGCAATTACTATACGGGCTTCTTTTTCGCTGAAAAATCGCCAGGGTGAATCGTATCCGGCACAAGCCGGTATAAACAAAACACTTCCACAGGCGAGGGTAAGCTGGCGAAGGAATTCCCTTCTGCTGGTTTCCATTATTTTCTGGTTTATGGTGATAAAGACAAATTTAAGGATTGGTTTGAAAAAACATTAGTTGATGAGGTAATACGGAATGATTCTAAAAAAGTGAAAAAAAGTAGCCACTCTCTTTTTGAAAGAACGGCTCTCTGATTATATGGGATAGCAGTTATAGAATTTCCGGGTGAAGTGGATTCCGATCCGCTGATTCAAAATATAATGAATTGTTTAGCATATTAAATAAACATGTCCACTGAATTGAGTCTTTTGGATTTTAGTGCAAACATCTGATACATGAATTGCTCAACTCTAAATGCGCGATTCGGAAACTGCGCCACCCATCTTATAAAAAAAACAGCCCAGACTTTTCTACCGCCCAAACCGGTACGAAAATTTTAACAGAAAAATGTTATGTGGTTTTTCGTTGAATAAACCTTCAAAATCGCGTGTGAAATTAAACGCGCCATCGTTTTCAAATCCGTTGCGGGTTTGCGACCATACCAGAAAAAACGTTGACCCTGGCCTGTATTCCCACCGAACCACCATATTTGAAAGAAATTCTTTTACGTTAAAATCTGGTTTGTCGAACGAATAATCTGCAGTATTATCAAGATTTTCATCAATCTGGTAAATTTCATCTTCGGCATCGTAACTGATTTGACTGGCCGAATAAAACTGAAACCGGTCATAAACTTCGCCGGCTTTGCTGTTGGTAATGTGCTTGAACTCTGAATATTTTCCGGTTGCAACAAATGGTTGCCCCCAATATTGGATGGTCAAATCGGGTGTGATGTTGTAATTGATTCGAACCGACATATTGAGGGTATTACGCTCAATACGGCCAAAAATATAGCGTTTGCTATTTGCATAATCTTCCTGTGTTACATATTGCATTTCTTCTTTGGAATTATAAAAACCTGGCGACAAGTCAACTCTTAACGATTTAAGTGGCCGGTAAGCCACTCCGAAACTGTAGTTTTCAATTCTTCTGTAACCTTTTTCATTGCTGAAATTCTGGCTGGTGGTAAAATTGAACGTCAGCTTTTTTTGTTGGTTGGAAGAAAATCCCACAAAAACATTTTTATATCCAGGAGACTTGTATGCAGGGCCACCACGGAGCATGGAATTGGATAACTGGCTTCCGCTTACATTAATGCTTCCGTAGGTTTGCCAGTAATTTTTCAGGCTGGTCCACCAGTTGATATTTCCGCCGGGAGCAGTCACATTCCCTCCAAAATCAAATTGCACCCACTGGTTAAAGTTTAGGTTGATTTCGCGGAAAATAGAAAAAGGTTCGTAAACCCGGTAACCAACCCAAAAAATCTGAAAAATATTGTCCACCTGCTGGGCGTAACCAATGTCGTTAAGCTCCAGTCCGGGCGATTTCCAGGCTACACCGCCCATAAATTTCAGATTTCCACCAAGTTTTCCAACGGTAAGCTTGCCTCCCTGGCCCATAAGTGAAGTACGGGTTGTGTCGTATTTTATGTAACCGGCATCAGGTCTTTGAAAGGTCCTGATATGCGATTCCTGAGTTTTTTTTATTGCCTCCCTGCTGCCGTTCACCTGACTGAAATACCAGCCGGCATCGAGCATCCAGGCTTTGTTATTCCACTTGTGCACAAAGTCGATACCTCCGGTGTAGGCACTGGTGTGCAAAAAATTGAGGTGGTCATCATCAATTTTTCGGTTTACGGCTGTAACCATTCCTCCTAAATAAGTGCTCCCTTCGTTAAAATCTTTTTGCACACGCGAAACAAAATAATTGGTAAACGGGTCCACGGTTTGTTGCCTGTTGTTTCCAATACCTTTTATTTCAGCATGTTCTTCTGCTGTAATGCTTTCCAATACACCCACAGACCATCCATTTTTGGTTTTGCCGGTAATTTTTGCTGCGCCCAAAATGCGCGAGAATTCAGGTGTATTTGCATATTCATCGTCTTCCAAATCGGGTGAATAATGCGGACGCCGTCCAATGCGTCGCGAGTAAAATAATCCGTCATACGCCAGGTCGCCATCTCCAAACATCAGTTTATATTTCAGAATATTTTTTCCTTCAATAAAAAACGGGCGCTTTTCTTCAAAAAATGTTTCGTAGGTTGTAAGGTTTACTTCCGACGGATCGGCTTCCACCTGGCCAAAATCAGGATTCACTGTTAGGTCGAGTGTCAGGTAATTTGTAAGTCCGATTTTGGCATCAAGGCCTGCATTAAATCCGTTGTCTTTTCCGGTTTTTTGAAAAGGATTTTGTGCATCTTTTTCAAACCTTTCGGTTCGGGCAACCACATATGGCATTATATCGATGGTATTTTTAGGCTGAATGTTTTTTAATCCGTTCATATTACCAAACTGTGAAACCATTCCTGAGCCGCCACGTTTCATGGGTTGCCACATCGAAAGTTCCTCTTTTCTGAAAATTTGCCTGAACACCTGCAATCCCCACATTTGCTCTCCGTTTTTATCGAATCGTAACTGGGTTAGGGGAATTCGCATTTCAGCATTCCATCCGTAATCTGTTTTACTTGTTTTCACCCACCAAATGGGGTCCCATGTAAAATCTTCGTTTTCCCCGTCATTGCTCATCACCCAGTCGGCTTTTACACCCACTGCCGAAACTGCAAAAAGAAAAGCTGTGCGCCGGTCGAGATAGGTATCAAATGCAATTCCCAATTGGTCGCCATCCATTAAATCGCGCCGGGTCATCCGCATAGAAATGCTGTCGGGATTTTTATCGAGCGCTTTTATGGCCACGTAAATGTTGTGTTCATCATAAAGAAGGGCAAATTCGGTTTGCTGGTATGGTTGTTTGCCTTCGTGAGGCTGGTATTGTGTAAAATGATCCTCCCATTTGACCGATTTCCACGCTGGCTCATCCAGTTTTCCGTCAACGGTTATGTCGTACCCGTTTACCTGGTTGGCAATGTAAAGTTTTCTCTCCGTCTCCTGTGCATGTAATAATCCACTTAACAGCAGGCACAGGATGAACATTGTTCTGTTCTTCATAAAATATGGCTTTCTTTTAAGACTCAATTATGAAGAAAGCGTTACAGAAAAAATGAAAAAATTAGGTTGCCATGCTTAATTGCCTGATTCAAAAACCGGCTGTGTTCCACCCGTTCCGGTAAACCCGGCTAAGAAGTTTTTCTGCTTCCGGGAAATTGGGTATTTTCATATTTTCAGCATCCCACTCAAGCAATGTTTCAGGTATTCGAACAGCAATTGTTCCCAACAGGATGGCTTCGGTCATCGGTCCGGTTTGGGCAAAATGTGATTCTGTTTTTTCACCACCCAAACAAGCATTCACAAAATGGTGATAATGATTTCTTTCTTTAAAATTGGGGAGTTTGTATCCGGAAAATTTACCTTGCGGTAAAAGTACCAGGTCGTTTCCGTGAGCTACCAGCAGTGCCCCCTCGGTTCCAACCAGCATAGCCGATTCAGGTGGGTAAGGATCGCCGGGGAATAAATCCATAATTTCCTGCGGAGGGAAAAATTCACCGTCGAACCATTCAACCGGAAGTTCTTCTGATTCAGTAAATTTGTTTCCCGGAAACATCCAGGAGATGTGATTTCCCTGTGGCCAATTATCGGCACGACGTTCCGGCGACTCCTGCCATGATTTCTGGACTTCTGCCAAAACAGTTTTTGGTGCTTTTAAATCAAGCCCTTTCCAGACAGCATCAAATAGGTGGCAACCAATATCGCCCGACCAGCCTGTTCCAAAATCGAGCCATCCGCGCCATAACCACGGATGATAAATTTTTGGCACATAATCGCGCATGGGTGCTGTTCCAATCCAGAGATCCCAGTTTAGATAGCCGGGAATGGTTTCGCCATTTCCGGGGCGCGGACCTGCCAGCCTGTAATTTTCAACTGCTCCTGGCCTGTTTGAACAGAGGTAAACATGTTTTATTTTACCAACCGCGCCATCTTTTATCAGTTTAACTGCCCGGCGGTCGTTGGCCGACGAGGCATGCTGGGTACCAAGTTGCGTTACCACTCCTTTTTCAACTGATGCCTTAGTCAATTGACGCACCTCTGCAACATCGTGGCACATGGGTTTCTGGCAGTAAACATGTTTCTTTTTCTGAATGGCATTCCAGGCAATAATAAAGTGATTATGATCGGGAACCGTAACATTAACCGAGTCGATATTTCCGGCTTCTTTTTCGAGCAATTCGCGCCAGTCGGTATATTTTCGCGCATCAGGAACCAGTTCCGAAGCTTTTTCCAGCATGTTGCTGTCCACATCGCAAATGGCTACAATTTTTACATTGGGGTGGCTTAAAAATTCTTTCAAATCAACTAATCCCATCATTCCTCCCACACCAATGCAAGCGTGGTTTAATGTTCCTTTTTTTGCACACGATTCAAGTAAAAATGGAGCGCCTATTGCTGCCGTGGTAGCGGTTTGGATAAATTTACGACGCGTAGTAGAAAAGATCTGGTTTTTCATAATATGCGAAATTTTACTATAATTCAGGTTGAATTGAATAAATCTCAAAGAGCTTATCAAGATTATTGCTTTTTTGCTGATTAACCAAAAAATTCGGGTAAAAAACATGAATTGTTGTAGTTTTGTAGTTTAGTTAGAAATTGAATTATGAAGTTAAGTATTAAAATTTTAATAATGAGCACAGCACTATTTGTTGTTTCGTGCTCAGCTCCAAAAGTTTTGAGCGACTATAAAATAAATGCGGAACAGGCAGAGTTGGATGAAGATTTTGAAAAAGCATTGACCGAATGGAAACAATATTTTGCCCAGTACCCTGAAATGAATGATTTGGACGGTGGCGTTTATGCTCAGGCTGCTCAATCTGCTTACAAAGCCGGTGAAATTAATCAGGCCATTGACTGGTTCGACCAGGCGCGCTACCGCGATTTTGCCAGTGCTGAAATGTATTCAACCCTGGCAGAAATTTTCAGGAAACAGGAAAACCTTTCCAAAGAACTTTCGGCACTGGAGTTTTTAAAAGAAAATTACCAGAAGGAAAATGAAGGTGTGAACAGCCGGTTGTTTGCTATTTACGATGAAATTGATATGGCGGAAAAGGCGTTGAATGCCTGGGAAGAAATGAGTAAGCAAGCAAAAAGTACCGAACCCAACCTGGAAAAGTATTTTGAAATGAACATGCAATTGGGAAACGATGAGGTTTGCGACTCGGTTAGCCTTGTTTTGCTGGAATTAAACCCGGAGAATGTGAACGGACTGGAATGGAATGCGACAAAAATTTACCATAAGGCAGAAGACCGTTACCAGCGCGAAATGGCCAAATACGAGAATAACCGCACACGAAGTCAGTACCGCATATTGTTGAAAGAACTTGACAAAGTTACTGCTGATTTTAGAGTGGCGCTGGGTTATTTCGAAAAATTATGGGAATTGAAACCGGGGTCCCGGAAGGAATATGCCGGTTATATGTCGAACATTCATGTCAGGTTTAACGACGAGCAAAAGGCGAATTATTACAGGGGATTTGTGAAATAAATTTTTTATTTCTTCGCTTTCCGTATATAAAATACAAATCCGTTTTTGCGGCCGGTTTCTTCAATGTCATCGTATTTTTCCATCAGTGGCGCCCGGTGAATTTTGGTCACAAAATGCACATCTCTGTCAATGTCGCCGGCCAGCAGCCAGTTTTCATCGTAAAAATTTGGATTTGAAGGCGGTTGCGTTTCTCCGTAAAAATACGTAGCATACGATTTAAAATGGATGTTTTTCAGGTAAACATCCTGTCCGGCTTTCGATTTAAAAAATTCGATGAGGGCGTTTTGCGAATATTTTTCAATGCGCGGAACCAAAACAAGAATCACGGACAGAGTAAAAATCATGGTAGTTCCCCAAAGAAAAACGGCTCGTTTCAACGGCTCTGTTTTTTTAATTCGGGTAAAAATCAAAATGATTGCGATCAGAAAGAGCAGTCCGGGCAAAAATTCAAAGCCGGTCCAGTTGGCCTCTGCTTTCAGGTTCTCAACGGCAAAAGCATCGTTTATCAGATTGCTTTCAATAATTTTGTATTTGAATTTATCTACAAACGGCAACAACATAACCGGCAAAGCTACCAAAACCGAAATGGCGATGATGATTACCGACATCCATTTGCTCCATTTAAATTGGTTTTGAAAAGCACGGTAAACAAACCCGGCAGCCAGAAATGTGAGCGGAAAATAAGCCAGCGAAGAGTAATGTACAATTTTGGTTTTTACAATGGAAAACAGAATCAGCACCACCCAAAAAAGAATAACCATCCACTTTTTCATAAACGGGTAAAATGATTCATCTGAAGGTTCTTTCCCGAAAGCTTTTAAGGCCAGAATGGAAGATGGGAAAACGCCGAAAAACAGCACTACAAAATGGTACCCGAAAAAACCTCCATGCCCGGCATCCTGAGTCTGAAACAACCGCACCTGGTAAACAATGAATTCAACCACAGTATCGAAATTTCCGGCTAAAATCTGAATAATAAACCACGAACCGCCCACCAGCGCCAGCACTACAAAGTAGGCAATCACATCCATTACCCGAACTTTCACTTTGAATTTCACCCAGAGCAGAAATACACCACCAGTGAGGGCAATAAGTAAAAATCCGACCGGGCCCTTTGTGAGAATGGCGAGACCGGCAAACGTTGCTGCAAGTATGATGTTTTGTATTTTTTGCTTGTTTTCAGGAAAAGCATACAGCATTAAAAAGTAAACTCCCAAAAAAATGAACAGGTTGAACCAGGGATCGATAATGCCCGATTTGAAATAGAAAAAAGGCAAAACCGAACCTGCATAGGCCAGCACCCACAACAAACCAAACAAGTTGTTCCTGATTTTTCGACCGATATTGAAAAGCACCAGCAACGTCACAATTCCGCAAATGGCATTGGGAAAACGGGCTGCAAATTCATTTATTCCGAACAGTTTCATAGAAAGAACCTGCATCCAGATAAACAAAGGTGGTTTTTCCCAAAAGGGCTGAAAATTAATCTGGACCGTAAGATAATCGCCGGTTACAATCATTTCGCGGGCCGATTCGGCAAAGTTAATTTCATCCCAGTCGAATAAATGTTCGCCGCCTAAAAAAGGAATGAACAAAATGGCAGCAATTGCCACAACAAAAAGGCGAATGATTGCCGGATTCAGGCGGTTTATTTTTTTACTCATTTTGAAAAATTTGCTTTGCTTAAAACTGAATTATTGAGCCATGGTTTTTTCCATGTTTCAACCCAATAAAATGAAAGTACCAATAAAAGTACTGATATAATGGACCCTGCAGTGATATCAACCACAAAATGCTGTGAAAGATATACCCGCGAGTAGGCCACTACAACTGCTCCAAAAAAGAGTGCCAGTTTTCCCCAACGGTTTCTGGTAATTAAAGCCAGCATCAGAAATACACTAAATGCAGATGCTGTGTGCCCTGAAGGAAAGCTTTGCAAACTGTGTTGATTTACTCCTTCAATCAAATGAAGTTTATAGGTTTCAAACAACTCAAAATATTTTGCCGGCCTGTACATTTCGGTAAAAACCACTTTTTTAAACAGATTTACCACAATAGCAGCGCTGATACTGCCCAAAAGAAAAGCAAAAAAATACCGGTATTTTATAAATAGCAAAAAAACAGCAAGAATCGCAATTACAGTCCCGTCGCCCAAATGTGTAATGTATTTAAAAAAAACATCGAATAAAGAAGAGTGAACTTGGTTAAGCAAAACATGCAGTTCCGGTTTTGAAAAGCTTAAGAGCAAAACAGCACAGGTCAATAAAAAGACAGAATATGGCAGAAAAAACCAGCGGTTTCTTGAAATCAAATCCTTCATTGGGCTAAAAATTTTTGAAGCGGTAAAAATCATTAAAAAAAATGGAAAGAACAATTTTTAGTTTTTTTTGTAAAAACGAAAAAATATTACAATTTGATTAAACCTTTTTGTTTTTGCATGGTCGAACGAACTTAAACAATGCAGCCTTTGAGTTGCGTTTTTTTTACATAGGTGGAGTCCCGGTTGTTGAACCGGGACTTTTTTGATCGTAATGCCAGCCTCTATTCATCAACGGCACAAAATTTTCGTTTTTATTCTGCCAGCCATTCTTTATCTTCGTGAAAATTTTTATCTGATGGAACGATTTCTTTCCCGTTGCGCAAAATACATTTTCGAAAAGCATAAGAACGAGCTTCATGAGATTTGTTTGGTATTTCCAAACCGAAGGGCAAGTGTTTTTTTTAATGCTTATTTGCAAAAACAACTTTCAACGCCGGTAATCGGGCCTAAAATAATTACCGTAGGCGAACTTATTTCAGGATATTCAAAACTGCACCGGGGAGAGAAACTTCAACTTATTTCTATTCTGCACGATATTTTTCAGAAACATACCCAAACCACCGAAAGTTTCGATGACTTCTATTTTTGGGGCGAGGTGCTTCTGGCCGATTTCAACGATATTGACAACTACCTGGTGAACGCCAAAGATTTGTTTACCAATTTATCTGATTTAAAAGAAATTGAAGGTTTGTTCGATTATATGACACCGGAACAAAAAGCAGCTATTGAAAGGTTTTGGGGAAGTCTGGCAGGAACGGGTCAAAAAACAAATCACGAAAAGTTTATTTCCATCTGGCAAAAACTTTACATGGTTTATGCCGAATTAAAAGAAGTTTTACAGGAAAAGAAAATGGCTTACGGTGGAATGATTTCAAGGCAGGTGATTGAAAAATCCGGAAGTGAAGCGCCAGATTTTGAATTCGAAAAATATTACATCATTGGCCTGAATGCTCTGAATAATTGCGAAAAAGCTTTTTTTAATTTGCTGAAACAGCAGCAAAAAGCTGTGTTTTTGTGGGACTACGACCGTTTTTACCTGGACGACGATAAAAATGAAGCCGGTCGGTTTTTGCGCGAAAATCTGAAACAATTTCCACCACCCAAAGATTTTACCCTGAATACTTTACAGTTTTCAGAAAAGAAAAAAATAAAGCTGGTGGCTGTATCATCCAATTACGGTCAGGCCCAGGCCATTCCGCAGTTTTTAACTGAAATTGAACACGCGTTTAAAAAGGAATTTGACAACACGGCTGTTATTCTGGCTGACGAATCGCTGCTTTATCCTGCACTTGGCGCTATTCCA
>NZ_JAWLCI010000037.1:25237-51160 GCF_041687215.1 Mariniphaga sp. | reverse complement strand
TTTGATTTTAATTCATTTTTTGCCACTAAAACAGACAAAATATTCTACAAAATGAGTTCTGTCCATTTCAGGTCGTGTAGCGTATTGATGCTCTCCACTAAACCGCCGGCCTTGAGAATTTCCAGTAATTTTCCAGGGAGCGGAGCAAAAGTGAAAACCTTTTCATTTACTGTCACTTTTCCGGCTGCCAAATCCACCGAAACAGCATCACCATGGGAATAAAAATCTACCGCTTCGGGCAGAATAATGATAGGCAACCCCTGATTGATGGAAGACCTGAAAAAGATGCGCGAAACCGATTTAACGATAACAGCCTGCACTCCGGCAAACCCCAATCCCACAGCCGGGTGCTCGCGTGAACTGCCACAGCCAAAGTTTTCGCCACACACCAGAATATCGTCCTTTTTTACGTTTTTTGAAAACACTGCATCGAATCCGGCAAACAGGTGCGGAAGAATCGCCTCCGGTTCGGCACTGCTGATTTTGTAAGTCAGGTTGCCGGCAAACATCTGGTCGGTGTTCAGGTTATCGGCATCCGAATAATCCCAGACGCCGTTCACTTTCCGGTTTTCTCCCGTTGGAATTTCAATCATAGGTATTTCCGTTCTTTTAAACGGAAACGGTTTGATTTCATTTTTCTGAAAAGGCGATACCAGCTTTCCATTCAATGCTGAAAAAGCCACCGTTTCGGGCGATGCCAAATAAATGTTCGCCTTTTTGTTTCCCATTCTTCCCAAAAAGTTGCGATTGGCCGTAGAGACCACGTTCACATCATCGGCGGGAATTCCCTGACCTGTGCCCAAACACGGCCCACACGACGGCGACAGTACATTGGCTCCGGCTTTCAGAAAGATTTCCATGATCCCTTCCTGAACAGCCTGCAGATAGATTTCCCGGGATGCCGGGGTCACCAACAACTGAAATCCTTCTGGAACTTTTTTGCCTTTCAGCATGTCGGCAGCCGCGCGCAGGTCTTCAATCCGTCCGTTGGTGCAGGTGCCAATCAATGCCTGCTCAACCGGAATTTCGCCCACTTCGGCAACCGTTTTTACATTTTCCACCTGATGCGGACAAGCCACCAGCGGAACGATTTCCGAGAGGTTGATTTCGTATTCGGCTTTGTACACCGCATCATGGTCAGCCCATTCGCCGTGCACATCGTATCCCAGAAACATGCTCAACACACTATCGGCAGGGAAAACGGCATTTTTGGCTCCCATTTCCGAAGCCAGGTTGGCAATGGTCATGCGGTCGGAAATGGACAAATTACGGACACCACTTCCGTGAAATTCAACCGACAGGTAATCGGCGCCGGCGGCTCCAATCATGCCAATAATGTAGAGCGCCACATCCTTTGCCGACACGTATTTTCGCAGCTCACCGGTGAGGGTAATTTTTATCGATTCGGGCACCTTGAACCACGTTTCTCCTGTTCGCCAGATTCCGGCAGCCTCGGTGCGGTCGATGCCCGCTGCAAAAGCGTTAAACGCCCCGGCCGTGCAGGTGTGGCTGTCGCTGCCCACGATTATCATTTCCGGACGAGCATATTTAACCATCAACTGGTGACAGATGCCCTCGCCTGCATCGTGAAACTTTTTAATACCCTGTTCTTTCACAAATCGACGAATTGCCTGGTACTTGTTGGCCAGGTTCGAGTCTGTGGGCGGCGCGTTGTGGTCGAGCACCACCAGCAACTGGTTCGGGTCAAACACCTTTTCGCCATGCATTTTTCTGAAAATGGTTTCAATGGCGGAGGTGTTATCGTGGGTCAGCACCAGGTCCGGATTCCGGAAAACAATTTCCCCGGCCGGCGCTTCCAGTATTTTTTCTGCGAATGTTTTTCCTGACATGACACTATCTTTTTTAATCCAATCGGTCCATATTTCGACTTTACTCACTGTGACTATCACTCTGAGCGGAGTCGAAGGGTGTATGATTTTGCATTTTACTGTTCATTTTTCACAGGACTTAACAGCCCTCCCCTCTTATAAATCTGCATTTGAACTTCTGAAAACGGTTCAACAAAAGTTTCTTTTCCGTTCTCGAAGTTCGTCACTTTTCCGCTGTGCAAATCAACCTGAATGCGGTCGCGATTTTTCAGGTTCAGCTCGTCCAGCGAATGGTAAACCAGCACGGGAAATGCTGCGTTTATGGCATTCCGCTCGTAAATAGCGCCGAACGATTTGGCCAGAATGGCCCGATTTTTCAGTGCAATAAAACAATCCACCGCCTGCTGGCGCGAACTGCCGGAGCCAAAATTCTTTCCGGTGATGACAATATCTCCCGGCTCCGACTTTTGCGCATAGTCCTCCCACCCTTTCAGGTTTCCAAGGGTGAACTGCCCCATCTCTTCCAGATTGGTAATGGCCAGGTGCCGGTTGTGGAAAATCATGTCGGTATCGATGTTGTCTTCATCGATTAACCAAACTTTTCCGGTTAGAACTTCCGGTTTTTCCTCTTTTCCCAACTGAATTTTGGTTTTTGTCTTCTGTATTTTCTTCGGAAAAAAGAGTGATGGTGATTCCGGTAGAGCAGCTTCTGTTGTGATGTGCCCGGCAATGGCCGACGCAGCTACTGTTGCAGGCGATGCCAGATAAACTTCACCTTTCCCCTGTTTGCCCGCAAAGTTGCGGTTTCCGGTGCTGATGGTCACTTCACCCGGACCGTTCTGTCCGATTTGGCCGGTGGCACATCCGGCACATCCGGCGTTACCAACCAGTGCACCGGCTTCTTTAAAAATCTTCAACAATCCTTCATCAAGGCATTTTTGCCAAATTTCATCTGTAGCCGGAACAATTTTCAAAACCACCCCAGGTGCGACTTTTTTCCCTTCCAGAATACTGGCCGTTACACGCAAATCCTCCATGCGTCCGTTTGTACAACTTCCAATAAACGCCGAATCGATTTTAACTCCTGCAACTTCCGCCACATCCTTTACATCGTGCGGTTTTCCGGGCATGGAAACGGCTGGGTTAAACTCGGTTAGGTTCAAATGGAAAACTTCGGCATAAACAGCGTCATCATCGGCAAAAACCGGTTCAAAATTTTTACCTGACCGCTTCCGGCAGTATTTGAGAACTTCCTCCGACGGCGGAAAAAAGATGGCGATTGCTCCCATTTCGGTAGCCATGGAGGCGATGGTAATCCGCTGGTCGAGCGTAAATTGTTTTAAACTGTTGCCATGAATTTCAACAGCTTTTCCCAACAGCGAATTGGCGCCAAACTCACGCAGCAGGTTCAGCACCACGTCTTTAGCATACACACCTGAAGGGCGCAGTCCGTCCAGCACAATCTTTACGGTTTCCGGCACCTTAAACCACACTTTACCGTTGGCCCAGGCTGCGGCAATATCCTGGTCGCCCATGCCCTGCCCGAAACTTCCGATGGCCCCCAGAATATTTGCGTGCGAATCGGTGGATACCAGCGTACTGCCCGGCACAGCCAATCCTTTGTCGATGGCCAGGTGCGTACCGATTCCCGCATCTATATCGAAAACCGGAATGTTGTTATTGCGCGCAAAAACGCGGCAGAATTGCTGGTTGGCCGCATATTTCTGGTCGGAACCGGTGGGATTGCAGTCAAAAGTAAACCAGGTTTTGGAAGCATCAGCCACGTCCAAATCGTTTTCTTCGATGTTTTTCACCACGTTGGCGCCGCCAAAATCGCGGGCCAGCCGCACGTCGATTTCCACATCCACAATGTCGCCGGGCCGAACTTTTGCTTGGCCGGAATGATTTGCAATTATTTTTTCGATGATAGTCATGATTGTCAGATTTTTAACCGCTCCTTAAACGGCAAAAACGTCATAAAATCGGCATGATGAACCAGGTACGCTTCGGTAGTTCGTTTTACCATATCGCCCTCGCCGGCATGCGTGGCAATAATGTGGCACACTTCGGGCGGAACCCCACACGTTTCGGCCAGCGAAACGCCTGAAAACGGATGGCGGAGGTATTTTCCGTAGCTGCCCTGTACCGCATTTCCGTTTTCATCCAGCACATATTCAAGCAATTTTCCCACATCGGCCAGAATGGCGCCGGAAATCAATACGTCCATGTTCACCGGCAATTCCTCTTTAAAAAACTCCTTCACTTTTTTTGCGGCTTCAAACGCAATGTGCACCACGGCGCGCTTGTGGTCCATAAACGAAACTTTTAAACCAGGGCCGCAGAGCAGGGTAAACGGAATGCGCTTTAAATCGTCGCCCGTAAGCACACTCTTTTCCAGCCCCAGCTCCCACGTTTTTGCGGTCTGTTCACGCAATTCCTCATCCTTAATCCAGTTTAGCTCCGGCCACAGTTCATACACATTTTCCATAATTCCGGTTATTTGAGTTTTGAAATGATGGCATCGGTCATCTGTTGCGTGGAAACCGCACCTTTTTGCAGCACATCCGGACTTCCCGGCAATTTTTTCATGTCGTAGGTCTGTACGTTTCCTTCCAAAATCACTTCGGCAATGGCCTGCCTGATTTTTTGCGCCGTTTGCTGTTCCTCCAGATGGTCGAGCATCATGCAGGCCGATTCAATCATGGCCACCGGATTAACAATGGAAACCTGAAAATCAGCATACTTGGGCGCTGAACCGTGCGTGGGTTCAAACACGCCGATTCCCGAGTCGGGATTAATTTGTGCCGAACAGGCAAATCCCAGTCCGCCAATGAGCCCGGCAAACGCATCGGAAACAATGTCGCCAAACATGTTGCCGGCCACAATTACGCCGTAATCCTCCGGGTTTTTGGTGAGCCACATCATTTGCGCGTCAATGTTGGTGTTCCAGAGTTCGATTTCCGGGAATTCGCTTTTCTGCATCTCGCGCGCCATTTTGTACATCATACCCGACGTTTCGCGAATGACGTTGGGTTTTTCGCACAACGTAACCGAGCGATAATTATATTTTCTGGCATGCGAAAAAGCAGCGTGTAAAATGCGTTGCGTCGCTTTTTTCGTAAAAATACGGGTGGACACCGAAAGTTCCTCCACAGGAACATGACCGAAATTCTTTACAAATTTCGGGTGCGTCATCAGCGCGTCATACACTTTTGCCGGCGGATTGCTCCACTCCACCCCGCCGTAAAGGCCTTCGGTATTCTGCCTGAAAATAGCTACGTCCACCAGTGGCTCTTCAACCGTACCATTCGCTCCACGGCGAATGAAGTTGAGTGGATTTCCTTTGTAAGAACGACAGGGGCGCAGGCAGATATCGAGATTGAAATGCTGGCGCAACCCCACAATCGGACTGAAATAGACCAGTCCTTTTTCCTTTAGTTCTGGCGCCAGTTCGTTAAAAGCTTCTTCTTTGGGTTTGGAAGTGATGGCGCCAAACAGGGCGGTTTTGTGGTTTTCTATAAGCTGAATAGTGCGCTCCGGTAGCGGGTTACCTTCTTTGCACCAGAATTCCCAGCCGATGTCGCCTTCCACATAATTGGCCTTAAAACCGACCGCATCCAGCACGCGGATGGCTTCTTCCAAGACAATTTTCCCGATGCCGTCGCCGGGAAGTGTTACGATTGTTTGTTTCATATTTTATTGGTTTTTAGTTTTATTAATTGTTCTGTTTTTTTTCAACCCCTTCAGGGTTGTTTCCTCATTCTGTTTCGGTTCCACGGGTTTTACCCGTGGCTATTGTTATTAAAACCTTTTAGGTTTTTTTCAGTAATGTCAAATCCGCAAAGTTCATCATGACTGTCAGGCTTCGACTACGCTCAGCCTGACAATTAATTAATCATTCGGTTTCACCTGGCGGATGGCGTCGATAACGGTACCGTCGGGCCATTTTACAATGCCGATGAGTTTGTCGGTAAACTGCGGTTTTTCCGGTTTGCCGCAAATACGTTCGGCTTCCTCTTTCAGTTCATAAATCGATTTTACGGGAAGGTTGGTTGCCTTCGCCTTTTCGATTAAATCGGTACGTAGCGGATTAATGGCAATGCCACGCTCGGTTACAATTACGTCAATCAGTTCGCCAGGGCCGCAAAGGGTAGTCACCTCATCCACAATTACCGGAATGCGGTCGCGGAACAGCGGGATGGGCAGAATCACATTTTTGGCATGCAGGCAATTTTGCCAGCCGCCAATTCCGTGGAGCAGGTAACCGTCGGAGTGGCTTACCACATTTCCGTTAAAGTTCACATCCACTTCGGTAGCTCCCAGCGTTACCAAGTCAATCATCGACGTGAGGTTTCCTTTTGAATGGTAGTTGTAAGCGTTGAATACCGAAAAATTGTGGTGCAGCGGGTTCTGGCGCATGGACTCAATGGCTGCCGTATCGAAAAGCTGACCTTCCAGAATTTTCTCCGCGGTTCCTTCCTGCAGCATCTGCACGCTGTATTTGGTGCTGCCGCCAAAGCTTACCGCAGCTTTCCAGTTCTTTTCTTTCAAAATTTGATGAATGAAAACCCCGATGGCCAGCGAAATGCTTCCGGCGCCCGACTGAATGATGCAGCGGTCGTGCAAAATGCCGGTTTCGAGGCAGAAACGGGCGGTGAGTTCGGCAATTTTCAGGCGGTCGGGACTGCGGGTGATTTGCGTGGTGCCGGAAACAATTTTTTCGGGAATACCAATTTTATCAACCACCACCACGTAATCCACATAATTCCCTTCGAGCTGAATGGGCAGGCAGGGAAATTCCACGAGGTTGTCGGTTACCATAATTACTTTTTCGGCATACTGCACATCCATTTCAGCAAATCCTAAAACGCCACATGCCGAAGGTCCGTAAAGCGCGTTGGCATTGCCAAAACTGTCGCAGGTTGGGGCGGCAATCACGGCAATGTCAATTTTCACTTCGCCGTCCTGAATGGCCTGCACCCGGCTGCCGTGCGAACGCAAAACCGCCGTACCACACATTTTCCCTTCGGAAGCAAACCGGCCAAGCGGTCCGTTCAAACTGCCTTCGATGTGATGAATGGTGCCATCTTCCAGGTATTTTATCAGCGGACTGTTGCAGGGGAAAGAGGCCGACGGAAACCAGCGCAAATCTTTTACTCCCAGTTCGTGGGCAATGTCGAAAATCCGGTTGGAAACCAAATCGCCGTCGCGAAAGTGGTGATGCGTGGAGATGGTCATTCCGTCTTTCAAACCTGCTTTTTGCAATGCGGTTTTTAATGAATCCACCACTTTGTTGCCGTCTTTGGGAAAATCGACAAACGAGGGAATGGTTGGCGCATGCATTTTGCCATGAACCCGGTACTTTCCAACACCCTGAAACGGAATAACTTCCTCGCCGTTTACCTGCGTTGGAACTAATCTTCCGGCAGCATTTTTAACCCAGTTCGTTTCCATAACTTTCCATCCAGTTTTGGTTTAACAATCCGAAAACTATCGCATTTTCAATGGTTTTCTGCGCCCTTTTTACCACCGGCGCGTCCACCATTTTCGAATCCACAGCAACAACTCCCTTTCCTTCTTTTTCGGCCTGAAAAAAGGCAAAAACAATCTTTTTCGCTTTTTCAATCTCTTTTTCCGAAGGAGAAAAACTTTCATTCACGATTTTTATTTGTCCGGGATGAATGCATCCCAACCCTTCAAAACCGAGCGCTTTTGCATTTTGTGCTGTTTTTGAAAGCGCTTCCACATCTTCAAAACCGGAGAAAACCGAATCGAGCGGTTGAATTCCGACTGCACGCGCCGCATTAATGACCCGGCTTCGGGCGAAAAACGACTCATTTCCGGCTTCGGTTCGTTGTGCGCCAATGTCGGCGGTGTAGTCTTCCAAACCGATAGCCATGGCCACTATATTTTCGGAAGAAACCGCAATTTCGAA
This sequence comes from Mariniphaga sp., assembly GCF_041687215.1. Lineage (NCBI taxonomy): Bacteria > Pseudomonadati > Bacteroidota > Bacteroidia > Marinilabiliales > Prolixibacteraceae > Mariniphaga > Mariniphaga sp. The sequence continues at coordinate 43,396 of NZ_JAWLCI010000037.1, read as the reverse complement.
GGCATTTTCCACACCCAGCGCACTTTCAATAATCGGAATCAGATGAACAGCACCGGCTTTTCCGGTAATTTTCCGAATACGCTGTTCCACAAACAAAATATCGTCGGGCGACTCGCACTTGGGAATGACAATGGTATGAACACCAAACGGCACAATGTATTCCAAATCGTTCAGCCCTTCAGGCACCTGGTTGATGCGGACCATGCGTTCGGCGCTGTAAAAATTTACCTGGCACAACGCATTGCGAACCAAAATGGCCGCTTCCGCTTTTTTGGCCGGATGTACGGCATCTTCCAAATCGAGGATTACCGCGTCGCTGCCGTAAATACCAGCGTTAATCATCATTTTTGGGTTGTTGCCCGGAACGTACAAACGCGAGCGCCGTAAACGGTTTGGCGCAATGGGGTAGTCGTTTTCAGGCAATTTTTCGAAAAGAAAACTTTTTTCGATTGAATTGAATTGTTTGATGGCTGCCTCGAGCCGGGCGGCAATGACAAACGGTAAAGCACCCGAATCTTCGATGTTAACAGAAACACCCTGCAATTCAAAAAATTCAAGCATTTCGAGGCAAAGCGTTTCGATGGATTTTCCGTAAAGTGCTTTCACCTTACTTTTCAGGAATACCTGATTGGTTACACCTCCTTCGTCCCAAAGTTCTATATAACAATCGGAACGAACTGCATCACCCCTATTCCCGGATGAAACTTTCATGGTTAAAAGTTTTATTGTTAATGGTTATGAAAAACAAAATCAGAATTCAATCACCAAAGAGCAAAGAACTAAAAACAGTGGCTGAACACTAAAACGCTGCGGGCGCAGCTAATGAGAAGCGTTGGAATCATCAAGGCACTCGGGCAACCCGATGTAAAAAAATACCGGACATTGATATGACTGTATCATGCGACTAAGTTACGAAATGCCAAATACTGTAGCCAATTGAAAAGAATGTTTTAAAACAACAAATTCTGATTTATTTCAAAATCTGACATTAATCGGCAGTCAGTATTTTCCGGCGCGAAAACAATTGACTAAAAATTACACTTCGTTGGAAAAAAATCCCGATTTTTACATTTTGACGCTAATCAAAACTTTAACACCATGAAAGAAAAACTTTTAAAAGCGATGTATCTGGCACAAAAAGGGGATTGGAATACTGCCCACGAAATTGTTCAGGACCTGAACAATGAATATGCCTGGTGGATACATGCACACCTTCACCGGAAGGAACCCGATTTAAACAACGCAGCCTACTGGTATTTGCGGGCACAAAAGCCCATGCCAAGGCATAGTTTTGCCCAGGAATGGCAAAATATATTCGACGAATTATCAGACCCGGAACTTACTCTGGAATAGCAGAAGTTTTAGAAGAAAATAATCGCATAATAATATGAAACGAGCATGTTCTGAAAAACACAAATGGAAATGAACCAAGGACTCCTTTGAAGAATAAATTACACATCCAAAATCTCTTCCGGGGATTGTTTGGGAGCATTTGCCAGAAAAGATTATCATGAAATTGATTATATAGTTGCAATACTTTACATTTAATATATCCAGATGAAAGCAACAAATAAAATATACATATTTTTGGTGCTCACAACCCTTGTGGTTGTTTTAATTTATGCTCAGGGAATTATCATTCCTTTTATCCTTGCCATATTATTTTGGTTTATGATTCGGGTAATCAAAAAATTACTTGCAAAAGTCAGATACATCAAACATTGGCCCCAATGGTTACTCACGATAATATCCTCATTAATCCTTTTAAGTTTTTTGTTTTTGATTGTTCAAATGATTACCATGAACATCAAATTCCTTTCGAATACACTACCTGTTTATGAATCCAACGTGAATAAAATCACCCAGTTGATAAACCTAAAATTCGATGTGGAATTGTCCAGTCTGTTAAGTGAATACATCAAAGATTTAAACCTTGGAGACATTCTCTCCAGGCTCTTTTCAACACTAACCAATTTGTTTGGAGATACTTTCATCGTGCTTATATACCTTATATTTTTGCTCCTTGAAGAACCTACCTTCTCCACAAAATTAAAAGCCATGTACCCGGAACAAGATCGCCATGAAAAAATGAAAACGCTGGTTTCGAAAATTGACAAGTCGGTAAGCAACTATATTGCACTAAAAACCATGGCGAGCCTGCTAACCGGTTTCCTGAGTTATTTTGCACTATTATTTATTGGTGTTGATGCACCATTCTTTTGGGCATTTCTTATATTTATCCTGAATTTTATTCCCACAATAGGTTCTCTGGTAGCAACTGTTTTTCCAGCAGCTTTTGCACTCCTGCAGTTTGGTGAATTTACACCAGCAATTCTTGTGTTGGCTATTGTCGGAGTCATTCAGATAGTGGTAGGAAATTTTATTGAACCAAGGGCAATGGGAAAAACAATGAACATTAGTCCTTTAGTTGTAATTCTTACTTTAATGTTATGGGGATTAATGTGGGGAATTTCGGGTATGCTTCTCAGTGTACCAATAACCGTTATTATTATTATTATCATGTCAGAATTTGAGGGTACTAAACCCTTTGCAATTCTGCTTAGTCGTGACGGAAAAATTCAAAAATAAAATACAGTCAGCATGATAAAAAACAGAAGAAATATTCGGGATTGTAACATATCCGGCGGGCGTTTCACGAAAATTAAAATCATATTTTTCATCCCGTTCTTTTTAATCAGCCTTTTTGTGATGTCACAAAATAATGCAACGGGAGAAAAAAAACTTAATTACATAACAAAAGAAAATATCTCATACTATTCGTCAGGTGAATCAGCAACCGATGAATACATTGCTGAACGCTGCAAACTGGATATTTACTATCCTGAAGACATAAAAAATTTCACCACAGTTGTCTGGTTTCACGGAGGTGGAATAAACAGCGGAAACAAGCACATTCCCGAAAAATTAAAAGAAAAAGGTATTGCAGTAGTTGCTGCAAATTACCGGTTGAGCCCGAAAGTAAAAAACCCGGCATACATTCAAGATGCTGCTGCAGCCGTGGCCTGGACATTCAAAAACATTGAAAAGTACGGAGGCGATGTATCGATGATTGTGGTTTCAGGTCACTCAGCAGGTGGTTACCTGGCCAGCATGGCTGGTTTGGACAAAAAATGGCTGGCCGAATACGGCATTGATGCCAATGAAATTGCCATGCTGGTTCCGTTCAGCGGCCACACAATAACCCATTTTACCATTCGCGAAGAACGTGGAATTGAGGGTTCGCAGCCTGTTATTGACGAATTTGCACCACTTTATCATGTAAGGGCCGATGCGCCACCATTGGTATTAATTACAGGCGATCGCGAACTGGAAATTTTGGGGCGTTACGAAGAAAATGTCTACCTCTGGCGAATGATGAAAGTTGCCGGCCACACAAAAACCAAATTGTATGAACTGGATGGATTCGACCACGGGGGAATGGCCTCCCCGGCTTTTGAAATACTTTTAAATGAAATAAAAACTTTACAGTAATGAAACAAATTATTTTAATCATCTCAGCTTTTTTAATTTTATCCCCCTTCTCCAAAGCACAAAAAACACCAACCGGCAATCCGGCCGATTTTAAAGTAAAAACCTGCCTGCACTCCGTCAGTTATGCCGGTTTCTGGCGAGGACAAACAAGGTTAACTGTTGATGAATTTTTGGTGAAAGCCAAAGAACTGGGATACGAAGGAGTTATGCTGGTTGCCAAACGTCCGCATGTTTCGCCGCACGATTACGATAAGGCTGCCCGCGCCCGTTTAAGAGCCAAAATTGATTCACTTGGACTAACTCTGGTTGCACTTGCAGGATACACTGATTTTACGGCCGGAATTGACAAACCCGGAATTCCCAATGCTGAAATTCATGCCACCTGGGTAGGCGAAATTGCCGAGCTGGCCAAAGATCTGGGAACCGACATGGTTCGCATTTTCACGGGTTACGAACGTCCCGGAATTCCTTATGACAGACAATACGCCGAAGTGGTGGAAGGTCTGAAAATGGCAGGAAAACTGGCTGCAGAACATGGAGTTACACTGGCTGTGCAAAACCACCACGACATTGCGTTGCACCACGAAGTTATGTACTGGCTTTTGAAAGAAGTGAACTTGCCCAATGTGATGGCCGGCTGGGATGCCTGGTCGCCTGTACTGGAAGGTTTGACTTTGGAAGAACAACGTGAATCTGTTCTGAAAATGAAACCGTTCATTGTGAATACTATTGTGGCTGATTATGTAACTCATCCTCGTTTCACTTACCAGAACGAACTCACCAATTACAAAGCCGAACAACCGGTAATGCGCGCAGTTCCGGTGGGCGAAGGAATCATCGATTATAAAAACTGGTTTGCCGCTTTAAAGGAAATCGGCTACCAGGGTTGGGTGGTTTACGAAATGTGTGAAGTGCTCGATGGCGGCGGCTCCATCGAAAACCTGGACCGGACAGCCAAAATATTTTTAGAATACATGGAACAGTTTTAAAAAAATGAAATTATCATGAAAAAAACAGCTATAATAAGCATTCCAATTTTACTATTATCCATTATCGTTATGTCCCAAAACTACCCAAAACTGGACGAAGCTTTCCGGCTGAAACAACTGGAACCACCCACCGGAAAAGTACGCATGGTGCTTGACACTGATACGTACAACGAAGTGGACGACCAGTTTGCGCTGGCCTACGCTTTTTTGTCGAAGGAGAGAATTGAACTGGAAGCTGTTTATGCAGCGCCTTTCCACAATAACCGGTCAAACGGGCCGGCAGATGGTATGGAAAAAAGCTACGAGGAAATTTTACGATTGCTGAAAATGCTGGGCAAATCGCCCGAAGGATTCGCTTTTCGGGGCTCTGACAGTTATTTGGAAGATGTATCAAAACCCATTCGTAGTGAAGCTGTACTCGACCTCATAAAAAAAGCCATGTCCAGCAGCCCCGAAAATCCGCTTTATGTGGTGCCGATAGGTTGCATCACCAACATTGCCTCGGCCATTTTAATCGAACCGAAAATCATCGAAAACATTGTGGTGGTTTGGCTGGGTGGAAACGGACTGAACTGGCCACACCAGAAAGAATTCAACCTAATGCAGGATGTGCTGGCTGCCCGCGTGGTTTTCGATTCGGGTGTGCCGTTTGTGGTTATGCCCTGCCGACCGGTGGTTTCACATTTTCATACAACCATTCCCGAATTGAAATATTATTTGGAAGGCAAAAACGAACTTTCGGATTATTTGTACAACATCGTGGTGGAATACAGCGGTAGCCACGAAGCTTACTCGAAAGTAATCTGGGATGTTACAGCAGTGGCGTGGCTGGTAAATCCGGGCTGGATAAAAACAAACCTGGTGCACAGCCCCGTACTTACCGATCAGGTAACTTTCAGCGTGGATCATTCCCGTCATTTCATCCGCATGGCCACGGAGCTTAATCGCGATGCTATTTTCAGGGATTTGTTCGGAAAACTGGCTCAACACTAAATCTGGCTCAATCTCCACACTTGTTATACTAATTTCATTAAACAAAAATGCCGGGGCATGTAACCCCGGCAATTCAATTAACTCAATTTCACTTTTTTCAATACTCTTTTAACTCTTTTTCATCGATTCCTCCAGTACGGCTTTCAGTTCGGTATTAATTTCAACAGCCTTTTCCTGAGCAGCTTTAACTTTTGTTTGTGCATTCAGCAAATCGCCGTTTTCAATTAAAGCCGGAACTTCAGAAACCGAAGAGCTTACGCCGTCAATTTCAACTTTAATTGCATCCAGCACTTCAGTCCCACCTTTTCCCTTTGGAGCTAATTCCAGCATCTGGCTGTTTTCTTTAAGCAAAGTAGTAATGGCCGACTGTGCAGAGGCAACTTCAGTTTTAATCTCCTCTTTCCGTAATTCGGTTTTAGCTACCAGATCTGTAGCCTGAACAGTAATTTCGTTCAGCTTTTCAGTTGCCAATTTATAATCTCCGAACATTTTCGATTTTTGTTCTTCAATAGCAACAACCATTGCGTTCAACGAGTCCTGCAGTGCGTAGAAATCGGCCTGGAGATAAAGGTCAGCCTGGGCAGTTTTAGCCTGCTCAAGGGCATTTTTAGCTGCATCTATTTCATTTTGGGGAAGTTTACCACAGCTTGTAAAAAACAGTGCTGCGGCAATCATTGTTAAAACAAAAACATTTTTCTTCATAATTTCAAATTTTTAATTGTTATTTTTCTGAATGTTTTTTTCTTACTATATCATTCACTTATTTTGACGGGAGTTTGAAATGAAGTAACAGATGATTGAAAAAAAAATATTTTAACCTTAAAAAGTGTGGTTAATTTTTGTGTCAATTTATGAATGAACTAATAAAAAGTCATTTAACAGACGAACAACTGATAGAAAAAATTCGTTCTGAAGGAAAAAATGAGTTATACTCTATTTTGCATAACCGTTACTTTCAAAAGGTAAAAGATAAGTGTTACAGCTTTTTAAAAAACAAAACACAATCCGAAGAATTCGCAAATGACATTTTAAGTAAAGCGTTTGAAAAGCTGGAGAGTTTTCAGGGAAAATCAACCTACTCTTCGTGGTTATATGCCATTACTTACAATACGGTAATTGACTATCTTCGAAAGAAAAAACAACTGCACTACCCCAACTGGAACCAAAACAACGAACTTCCTGAGATTATTGATGAATCGGATACCGAAATGGCAGAACTCAGTTACGACAAACTCATGGAGGTTTTTGAGAAAATTCACCCGGAAGAAAAAGCCCTGCTGCTGATGAAATACCAGGACTCTCTTTCGTTAAAGGAAATTGCAGCCAGTTTGGCCATTAGTGAAGACGCTGTAAAAATGCGGTTGAAACGAGCCAGAACTCGTGTAGTATATCTGTATTTTAAATTGTTTGGTAACGAATAAATAACAGTTACTTTAAACAAAATCAACGTCATAAACTTATTACGAAATATTTCAACAAAATGAAAAATCCACTTGCAAAAATATTTAAACCCTCACCCAGGATTATTCCCGAAAAGGTTTTAGCAGAATTGAATCTTCATTTTCCGAACGCTGTGAACGTGGAATGGGAAATGAAAAAGGGAAGTTTTGAAACCATTTTTTATCAGGATGATGTTGAACATATTGCGCATATTTCGGCAGATGGAAAGCTGGAAGAATACAAAAAAAACCTTTGGCTGAAAGACCTGCCCCGGAAAATTTCTGAAGAATGTGAACAGTTGGGTGAAATTATGAATGCCATTTTGATTTTAAAGAAAGACAAGCAATTTTATGAAGTGATTGTGAGGGATTCAAAATTAAAACGCAAACTCTTTCTGTTTGATGGCTCTGCCAATATGGTCAGTTCCCGTAAACTATGACCGCGGTTAATTTAAAAATTTTCAGAAATTTCAGAAAAAACTGTTACTTTCTGATTTTATCCCGTCAGAATAGAAAAATATGAAGTATGAATCAGCAAAAAAATGAATTGGAAAGGGGCAATGGCACAGCCTTATTTATTGGCATTGGATTGCTCATGGTTCTCATCCTGCTATGGATGTTAATTTGAGGTAGAAATTGGATTAACAGTCATATACAATTTTAACCTAAGAGGGTGGGATTATTTACCTACCCTTTTTTATTTTACCCAAATTTTCTGTAAATATTTGTAGATTTGCTTCAAAACAACAATTTCGAAAAATAAAACCTTTACTGCTATGAATATCATGTGTTTAAAATCATCGTTAGCTATTATATTTGCTTTGACTATTTTGATGGCAACTTCACAGGTAAATGGACAAACTGAAAAAACAAGAATTCTGATACTCACCGACATTGAAAATGAGCCCGACGACGCACAGTCACTTGTTCGTTTCTTACTGTATGCCAACCAGTTTGACGTGGAAGGAATTATTGCAACCACTTCCTGTTGGCAGCGCAATCAAACCGCCGAATGGCGAATTCACGAAATTGTGGACGCTTACGGAAAGGTCCGCGACAACCTCGAAAAACATGAAATTGGCTATCCTACCCATGCATTTCTGAAAACGCGAATTAAAAAAGGATACCCCGATTTTGGTATGGCCGCCGTGGGTGAAGGAAAAGATTCGGAAGGCTCGGACTGGATTATTGAAGTGGTGGACAAAGACGACCCGCGGCCGGTTTGGATTCCGGTATGGGGCGGCTCCAACTGCCTGGCACAGGCGCTTTGGAAAGTACAACAAACACGTTCAGGTGAGAAAGTGAAAAAATTCGTGGAAAAAATTCGGGTTTACACCATTTCCGATCAGGACAACTCCGGGCCGTGGTTGCGAAATAACTTCAAAGATCTGTTCTATATTGTCAGTCCCGGATATGGTGAAAATGGTGCCAACAGCTATCACTATTCCACCTGGATTGGCATTTCGGGCGAGCGGCATTATTATTTTCCCAGCGGCGCCAATACTTACATCATTGACAATGACTGGGTGAACAACAATATCCAAAACCATGGTCCGCTGGGTGCGCAATACCCCGACATTGCCTACATTATGGAAGGCGATTCGCCGTCGTTTATGTACCTCATTCAAAATGGCCTGGGCTCATCCGAACATCCAAACTGGGGCTCCTGGGGCGGCCGTTACGAATTATATCAACCCCCAACACGTATTTTTTATCATGAACCTGAAGAACGAAAAATCTGGACCGATACTGAAGACTGGGTTGAAGTGGACGGCACGGTTTATATCGATAACACAGCTACCATCTGGCGCTGGCGCAAACACTATCAAAATGATTTTGCCGCCCGGATGGACTGGTGTATTATGGATTTTGAAAATGCCAATCATCCACCTGTGGCAAAATTAAATCATGCCAATTCAATTACAGTTAAGGCGGGAGAAACAGTCGAACTGAATGCTTCGTCTTCAACTGATCCCGACGGAGACAAGCTCAGCTATAACTGGATACATTATCGTGAAGCCGGCACTTATCCTGCCTGGGTAAAAATCGATGAGCCCGAAAAAGCAAAAACCACCGTAACTCTACCCAAAGTAACAGAGCCTGCCACAGTTCATTTTGTAGTTTCAGTGACCGACGATGGCGAGCCTGCACTGACACGGTATCAGCGGGTGATTGTTTCGGTAAACCCTTGATTTTATACTTAAAACATCAAAACCATTGAACTGCTCAACCTCAACCACCTTTTCCAGCACCGCGAAACCGGCGCAGTTGCCGAATATGCACAGATTGAGGAACCCATTTCGCCAGAAGTACTTGAAATCATCTTGAAATGGATTTGGGAGACAATGAAATAAGCAGGTCTGCATTTCAATCTCAAAACTATTTTTTTACAAATTTTCCAGTGAATATTTCTTTGTTCTGAATTAATCTCCAGGAATAAATGCCTGGTTTGAAATGATTTATTGCAATTTGTTCACCATCAAAAATTTGTGCTGACAATATTTTTTGTCCGCTTAAGTTGAACAGCTCCAACTGTGCCGGAACAGAAGAATTGGGAAGTTGAACCCTAATGAAATTTTCTGCCGGGCTGGGGTAAATTTTAATGTTTTTTTCTGAATTTATTTCAACCGTTTCCTGAACGATTTCGGTGGAGTAGAAATAGGTTTCCTTCAAATAATTCTGCCAGTCGTTTTTATTTATATCCCAATTTGAATACAAAACTGTTTTGAAGAGCCCCTCAAAATAAGTTATTTCTCTTTTCGAACTTCCAATCCAATCCCCAACTTCATTGGACCAGATGTAATTGCTTTCCATCAAAAGCTGACCAGTTTCACTTAATTCAAATATTCTTCTGCTTCCATAATACATATCTCCATATTGCAACCAGTTTAAATTCCCGTCCAAAATCATTCTTCCTTCACTATCGTAGCCCCATTCATACATTACATTCATTCTCCAGTCTTCAATGTTAGAATCCCAAACATAATTTTTCTCCAAAATATAGCGACCGGTTTCATCAAAAGCATATTCACTTTTACTTTTAAATTTCAGGTTTTCCTTACTAATAATCCTTCCATCACTATCGTATTCATATTTATACAGATTTTGCTCTTCAATGAAAAGCCAGTCTTCTTCCATTTTATCCCAATCATAAAGACCTGCTTGTGTTATATTTCCATATTCATCATACACATAAACTTCTTTCCTGTTTCCAATCCAGGTGTTTGATTCCTCATTCCATGTATATTCACTTTCATGAAGTTTTATTCCGTTTTCATCAAATTCATACTCAAATTTTTCAAATCCAACCCAAATGTTTTCGCCAACATCCCAGCTGTAATAACTTCTAAGCGTTTGGTTGGATTGATTATCGAACAAATTTTCTTCTTTTGAAACTGGGACCCAGTCTTTCATTTCCTGATTCCAGCTGCTGTAGGAATAAAATGTTCTGTTACCATTTTCATCATATTTGTATTCCTCGAGTTGTTGATTCACCCAATCATTTTGAGAATCGTCCCAGCCCGATTTGATTTCTTTGATTGTGTTTCCGGCTGAATCATACTCATAATATTGTCTATATGTTTTATTCCATTGGTTTTCAGATAAATCCCACATATAGCCGGTTTTTGAATTCAATTTCCCGTTTTCCTGATAATTATAAATGGTTTTTGAATCTAATCTCCAGGCAATTGAATCCAAGTTCCATATATAATTAATTTCAAAAAGCAAATTTCCAGAATCATCGAATTCAAATTCCGCTTTTTTAATTCCCAACTCCAACCCTGCATAATAATCCCACGATTTTTCGGAGGTAAGTATCTGATATCCATTTTCATCATAAGCATATTCAAATTCTTTGGTAAGAAACCAATTATTATCGGCAGTTTTCCAGCTAAAGATTTCTTCTTTTAAAAGATTATCATTTGCATCGAAAACCTGAATAACTTTTCGATCATGTATCAATTCCCCTGTAGAAACATCACGTTTATAAGATGTTTTTTCTTCTGTTCTTTCTTCCAGAAAAGTAAAAAGATGTTCTGTTTTCCTCCAGTAGATAACTGTTTTCTCTTTGACATTTATCGAAAATTCATAAACTACTTCCCGAATAAGTCTTTCCTGTTCGTCGTATTCATATTCCTCCCAGGGAAAAATAGTCCAGGCATTTGTCAATTCATCCAGAAAATAAATGTTATAAACAATTTTATTTCCATCTTCTTCACTACCCCATTTGTAAATCCCGTCTTTAATCCAGGCATCTGTTGCATCATCGTACGACTCTACAACAATACTGTCCAAAACCGGTGGTTCATCATTCGTAATAAATAAAAATTCATTTTTAGAATGAATCATTCCATTCTCGTGGAGACAAACAGGAACATAATCTGCATCATTAATCTTCCTTACTGCCGAATAATAATCTGCTGTTAAAGGTGATTGTTGATTCGGAAAAATATCATTTCCGGCCTGGGCAAATGCATTAATATTTAATACATTAAAGAGTACCAAAGAAGTTAACAAAAATATAATTTGGTTCATTTTAATTTGATTTTTGGTTTGATTAACAAATCTAAAAAAAAATATTGGAGAAGATAAAAATTACAAAAAACATTTATTCTGTTAATGATTAAAAACCACTCCCACCCATTCATTTTCACCGGGTGTTTTCAAATTCACCAGTTTGCCGCCTGCAACTTTCTTTTGCGCTACTCTCTCGCCTTTCCGCACATCCATCCATTTCAAGGTAAAATCTGAATTGTATTCCTCCAGGTAAAGCGTCCCTTCTCCGAAATCAGGGAAAAACAACACATTCATCGGGGTTCGCTGATTGGGATTGGTAGATAAAAAAGTACTTTGAAGGCTTTGATTGAAGGCCGGAAAGAAGGGGAACTCCGCTACATTGGTTTTACCGGCCACTGCAATCCGCAAATTCGCTTCGACAGGCTGAAATCGAATGTAGAATTTTTTCCAAAGCCATGACTTTTATCGACCATTTAACTTTTTGAACCTGATTTATTGTTGGATGTAGTAAAAATGGCTAAAAAGTTGGTGAAACTTTGTAACCTGCATTATTCATAAATTTTGTTTGTAATGAATGAAATGAAGGTTAATCCCGACTTAGATAGCCTGCCCCGAAGTTGATTCGGGGAAGTTAAACTTTTGAAAAAAGTTTTTACGTAATCTTAGTCGCTGTCGGAGAAAGGAATAATTCTTGGATTATTCGGGGTAAAATGAATTCCTGATATAAACTTACAATTTCAATCGAATTCCGATTCTTGAAAGTAGAGCTGCAAAGCCAATCATGGCAAAAGCCCAAACCAGCGAGCCGGCAATTACCAGTAGCGGACTTTCCAGATGTTTGTAAAAAAGCAACGGGAAGCCGGTCATCCAAACGGTATAATAAATAATGTCGGGTGCCAGGTAGGTGGTCAGTGAATTTTGTCCGGCCGGTTTAAATGCAGCACTCCACCTGGTTTTGCCCAAAATATCCAAAATGATAAAAAGCAATACAAACAGCAAAATGCTGATACCAGTGCAAATCAAACCCCAACTTGGCGTGGCTTTTATTTTTGAAATGATGAACCAGTTGCGCAAAACAAATCCGCCAACCAACATCAAAACACCAAGCAATATTCCGATGGTAACAAACTTTTTCCACTGTTCCGAACCTGTTTTCCGTAAAATTAAACTAAAAAACAATCCGGAAATAACAAGCAGTGGCGTGTTACCGTCAATCAACACACCAAAAAATGGACGTAGAAAATTCAAAAACGAAAGCATTCCCAGTTGCGAAAAAATATTCAGTGCCAAAAAGAGAATCCAGAAAAAACTGGTTTTCAGTAAATTTTCTTTTGCCACCAAATAAACCAGTGCTGTGGCAAAATAACCCCAGCCAATCAGCCCCAGAATTCCCCACCAGCCGGTAGTGAGCCAGCCGGGACTATCAGCAGTTCCGCTTCTGAAAATAAAAACCAAAACCATCAACCCTATTATTCCCAATACTTTCATACCAAAAACTACTTTTTGAGGAACATTTTGGTAGAGATTCCAGATAAGGAAAACCGAAAAGTACATTAGAATAGCCCAAAGGTTTTTATTTATACCGGTAAGTTCGGAATTCAGACGTGAAACATTCAACATTAAAACACCGATAATAAGTAAACTGATTGTCCGGGTAAAAATATGAAAAATCACCTGCCGGGAAGAGTCTCCTTTTTTCAGGCGGCTTTGCACAGCAAACGGCACAGCCATACCCACCATAAATAAAAACCCTGGAAAAACCCAGTCGGCCAGGCCCATACCATCAAAATCAGCTTCCGTGTGACCAAGCCACCAAGGTGCGTTTTTCATATACAAATCGTTTACAAAAAGCATCAGAAACAGGGTGACCCCCCGCATGATGTCGATGGTTAGAATCCGCTTCAAAGTTTACGTATTTTAAGTTTGGGGTGAAGATAGAAAAATCTAACCAAGTTTTTTCCTAAAGAAATCCACCGTCCGTTGCCAGGCCAATTTGGCTGCAGCCTCATCGAACCTCGGTGTGGTATCGTTGTGAAAACCGTGATTTGTAGCGGGATAGAAATATACCATATATTCTTTGTTGTGCTTTTTCAGTGCCTCTTCATAAGCAGGCCAACCGGCATTCACACGGGTGTCGAGTTCGGCAAAGTGCAGCAACAAAGGTGCCTTAATTGCCGGCACATCCTCTGCATCTGGTTGTCCACCGTAAAAAGGAACGGCTGCCAGTAGTTCAGGAACTCGCACAGCCATCATATTTGAAATCCAGCCACCAAAACAGAAACCAACCACACCTACTTTTCCGTTACATTCCGGGTGAGATTTCAGATAATAAAAAGCTGCAATAAAGTCCTCCAGCATTTCATCGCGATTGCGTTTGGCTTGCAATGTCCGGCCGTCATCGTCGTTGCCAGGATAACCGCCCAGCGGTGTGAGTGCATCAGGCGCCAGAGAAAGAAATCCTTCCAAACCAGCACGGCGACCAACATCTGCGATATGCGGATTCAACCCACGGTTTTCATGTACTACAATTACACCCGGCAATTTTTTATTGTTGTTTACCGGCCTCGAGAGTTGCCCTTTGATTTTGCCACCTCCTTTGGACGAATCGTATTCCACAAACTCCGTGCTCAGTCGCGCATCATTGGCATTTACCTGAATTTTGTCCTGGTAATTGGGCATAATAAAACTCATCAGCGAAGAAACAGTCAGTCCGCCAACGGCATAAACCGAAAGCTTTTCCATAAATTGTCTGCGGTCAATCCGGTTGTGTGCATAATCGTCATACAGGTCGAACACTTCCTGTTTGATGTCCTCTTTTTTCATATTTCTCATTGTAATATATTTTCTTATTTAACTGAAAAAGAGGGAGATTTGTTCACCAAGAGTTAATTAACCGGCTTTTCACTTTTTTTTACCATGGAATAGACTGAAACAACCAGCGCAAGCGCAGCCATTGCCAAAATGCTCCAGTGATAAAATGTGGTATCCGTTGGCCCGGCTGAAGAATAAACCCTGGTCTGTTTTACTTGTTTGGCAGGTTCACCTTTCACAATAATTTTTCCCTCCATGTAGGGGTGAGGAGCACAGATATAAACGTATTCACCTGGTTCGTTTAAAACCTGACTGAAACTTTCGGTATGCGCGAGCAACGGCGAATAAAAAATTTCGGGCCCGTCGCGAACGATAACGTTGTGGATTCCTGAAAATTCACCTTCCATATAGGCAAATACGTCCTCGTTTACCCACTTGATGGTTGTACCGGGTGCGACCTGCACCACCTTGGGGTAGAATGAGTTTCCAATAATCTGAACCGTTACTTCACTGGTTTCACTGCCATAAACAACCGGAATCTCAACGTCATCGGAGCCTAGCCCAAACGGAGTGATAATGCGTGAGGCCTGATTTCTGAATTCCTCCATTTCGGTTTCCGAATATTCAATGCCATCAGCCAAAAAGGTTTTAGGCGTTTCGGCATCAGGGTCGCAAACCAAATAACCCAATGCACCCCGGTCAGTAGAGCCAACTGCATGCGATAGCATCAGGTAATTGCCTTCATCCGGCGGAATCCTGAATTCGATAACCCAGGAATCGGATGGACCGGCAGTGACAGTTTGTCCTCCGGTAAAACGGTTTTCCGGATTCCCCTGCCAGTAGGCAAAATCCCAGATAATTCCAACGATATGAAATGTAGAAACCAAATTTGGCCCTGCATTCAGGAAATAAATCCGCACATAATCACCTGGTTTTCCAACAATGGGCTCTTCAATATACCGGAAAAGTTTGCCGTTAAAAGCGGTGTACATTGGTTTCCCTTGACCGTCAACCGCATCTTTACCGCTGGCATAATACTCATGCTGAACCAGGTAGAGTTCAATGTCCGGTTTTTTATTCAAAATGCGCTCCATCTCATACTTTTTCTTTGGTTCCACCACAATCATTCCGTACTGTCCGAAAATGATGTGCATGGGAATGGCATGTCCTCCTGGCGCGCAGTGATACATATAGACTCCGGGCGTGTTGGCCTGAAAAACAATTGTTGCACTATCGCCGGGAGCAATTTTCCCCAAATACTTTGAAGTTTGAGAATATACGGCATGAATGGAAGCTCCATGTGTTATATCTCCGTCATTTACCATAGTCAGCGATACAATATCCCCTTCCTGAACAATTACCGTTGGCCCGGGAATTTTTTTATTCACTGTAAAACCTTTGTAAATTACCCCGTTCCCAATATAGGTTTCGCCCTCCTCCAGGGTCAACCGCACATATTTATCGGGTTTTGTATTTTGAGGAACATAGCTTGTGGGCGGAACTGATAAATTTTTATCACGGTTGATTACATCCAAAAACTCCAGTCCCTGACTGGCAGAAGGCCCCGGTGCACTGGTACCAGGAGCCGACGTAACAGGACCTGCAGTATTTGAAAAAATTTCATTTAAGGCTGATGGGCTAAGGTCTGCCACAGTAAGGTTCTGCATAGCAAGTACATCGTTCACCCATTTGGCTGGTGAAATACCATCAACCGACTGAGATGCAATAGATGCCCTTAATTCTTTAGATACAAGGCTGTTAAACTTGTCATCCGCTAAAATACTTTGTAAAAAACTCCTGTTACAAGCTTCACATGCCATTAATTTGGGAGAAAAAAGCAGAAATAAAACAGCTACAATTCCACTTTTAATCCAGCTATTTAAAAATTGTGTTTTCATGTTTAAACCATTAGTTGAAAAATATGCCTTTAAAAAACTGTTTAAAGGTATATAATTTTCTTTAATGGACAAAAAGGTATTTTTGTCAACTAATGATTTTTGTTTTCAAAACTGATAAATAAACATGGATTAATAAGGCCCTGAATTTTAATATTATTTTGATAATCAGGCTAGATGCTTTTTCAGAAGTTTTTTGGAATCTTTATAACCCTGCTCAATTAAATCTTTTACCTGAGAAGTATCGGCCATGTTGAATTCAGACAAATCGGGCATAATCAGCAGGTCGGCATTTTCGGTCTGGTATTTTGCAGCAGCTTTAAGAGTAAAATGAAAGCTGTTCATTATCACATCCAGAATGTTATTGGGTTTTTCGTATTTGTTTTTGGCATTCAAATCGACACCAACTACATAATCTGCCCCCATTTCTTTTATAGTATCAATGGGAACATTCTCTACTATTCCTCCGTCAACGAGGGTTACATCGTTCATTTCCACCGGGATAAATATCCCAGGAAGACATGTGCTGGCCATAACTCCTTTGGCTACATTTCCCTTTTTTAAAACCACCTTTTTACCGGTGAAAATATCGGTGGCAATCATGGCAAGCGGGCTTTTGGCATTTTCAATTTTCTCATTGCCAATGTATTCCGAAATTAAATCGCCAAGTTTTTCGTTGGATAACAAACCGTTTTTAAACAAGGAAATGCCCGAAATGTCCATCCAGGTTAGTTTCAACGCAATTTCTTCAATTTCGGCGGGTGTTTTTCCAAAAGCATAAAAGGCCGCCACAAAAGCACCGATACTGGTTCCGGCAATATAACTGATCTCCAGGTCAAGTTCTTCAATGGCTTTGAGCACTCCAACATGGGCAGCACCTAAAACAGCACCACCTCCGAGAGCCAAACCGATTTTCTTCATTCAAACGGATTTTAATGTGAAATGTCACCTTCTGTAAAAAGAAATTCCTCCAGATGCTTATCCCATCCGTCCATGTTCCTGCGTAACCATTCAAGCGTCATGCAGGCATGTTCTATTTCTTCCAGCATATTGTGCTCCAAAATACCTTTTAAAGACTCGTCCTTTTCAACGCTCACCCGCTGATTGTACCAGTCAACAGCTTCAATTTCTTCTTTCAGGCTGTTTAATGCCCTGGTTAACGACCTTTCCTTTTCACTCATCTCACTGGTTGGTTCATGGTAATCACTCATAACTATTACTATTTTTGGTTGTTTAAAGCTATAAAAAATTGTTCAAATAAGCATAAGTGTATAATAATTCATCGAAAAAGTTATCTTTTAATGCCTCCACTGTATCACAGGAAGTGCCGGCGAGGAATTATCAAACAAACTGAGCTGGGTATCCATTGCTTTTTTTCGTTTAAGAGCAGTGTCGGAAAGCAACATTCGTTTCAGGTTTTCGGGTGGAAGGTCGGTTTTGATGCCTGCCGGCAGTTCGTTGGTTTTGATAAAGTATTTGGCGCGTTTTAGTACAACGCCGATTTTTTTCAGGTGGTAAAAAGTAAGTCTCCGGTGGTTTCGAGCCTGAACAATTCGCAATGCCGACTGCACTCCTACCCCGGGAATACGCAAAATCATTTCATAGTCTGCGGTGTTTACATCAACAGGAAAAAGATGCAGATTGCGCAGGGCATAACCTAATTTAGGATCTACATCCAAATCGAGGAAAGGCTGATCTTCGGTGAGAATTTCTTCGGCCTTGAACCGGTAAAACCGCATCAGCCAGTCGCTTTGGTACAGCCGGTTTTCGCGTACCAGTGGAGGCTTGTTTATGGCCGGCAATCGTTGATCGTAAGCATTCACCGGTATGTAGCCAGAAAAATAAACGCGTTTCAGATTTTGTGTTTGATAAAGATTGGAGGAAAGTAAAATGATTTGCCTGTCGGTTTCGGGTGTGGCACCCACAATTAACTGGGTACTCTGACCTGCCGGTGCAAAAACCGGTGCCTTCCGGTATTTTTTTCGTTCTTCATTACTGACCAGAATTTCATTCCGTATTTGT
>NZ_JAWLCI010000037.1:0-25137 GCF_041687215.1 Mariniphaga sp. | reverse complement strand
TTCCAGTTCAGCCTCAATTTCTTTTATTTCAGCCATAATTTCCCTGTATTTGGCTTTCGACTTTTCTTTCAGGTCACCGCTCTTCGATTCCAACTCTTCCACCTTTGCAAAAAGTTCATCTATTCCCTTTTTTGCTTTTTCCCTGAATTCTTCTCGTTTCATTTTTTCGAATTTTGATTTATGTTTTGCTCAAATGTAGTAAATTGTAGAAAATTTATTCACATAAACCAAAATTGTATGTACCAGTATAAAGCA
This sequence comes from Mariniphaga sp., assembly GCF_041687215.1. Classification (NCBI taxonomy): domain Bacteria; kingdom Pseudomonadati; phylum Bacteroidota; class Bacteroidia; order Marinilabiliales; family Prolixibacteraceae; genus Mariniphaga; species Mariniphaga sp. Next base: position 24,882 of record NZ_JAWLCI010000037.1, on the reverse strand, counting down.
AAAGTAGAGCGTGTTGTTGACGGAGACACCATTGACGTGAACATTGACTTGGGGTTTAAAATAATTACAAATCAGCGTATCAGACTGGCCGGGATTGATACGCCTGAAATTTTCAGTGTAAAAAAAGATACCCCGGAATACCTTTTTGGACTGGAAGCCAAACAGTTTGTTGAGAACAGGTTGGCAGCAAACAACAACGAAGTAATAATTGTAACGGAAAAATATACCGGAAAATACGGACGATATATTGGCACCATCACACTAGCCGATAGCGATAAAACTTTAAACGACGAACTGGTTGAGAAAGGGTTTGCCCAAAGAGTAACATATTAACAGATATCTGATTCAGAAAAAACAGGTAGAATAATTACTCTGAATCAGCTTAATTTGGCTGCTATTTCCCGAAATTTTTATTTAGTTCCATTTTCATTTTCTATCTTTCGAAAAAATACCTAATCAGATTATGAGCACTGACATAAAAAAGTTCGGTACTGCACCTGTTTTTTTTACAGCAATTTCAACCATTCTCGGCGCCATTCTGTTTCTTCGGTTTGGTTTTGCAGTAGGCACACTTGGGTTTTGGGGTGTTATTCTGATAATATTACTGGGGCACCTGGTGACCATTCCCACTGCCCTGGCCATTTCCGAAATTGCTACCAATAAACGGGTAGAAGGCGGCGGAGAATATTTTATCATTTCCCGGTCATTTGGTTTAAATATAGGAGCTACAATTGGCATAGCGCTATTTTTCTCCCAGGCCATCAGCGTAGCGTTTTATGTTATTGCTTTTACCGAGGCATTCGAGTTTCTGTTTAATTATATTGCTGAAAACTTCGGATTCGTGCTTCCGCGCCAGGCTGTCAGCCTTCCGGTTATGGCCGGACTGGCTGTGCTCATAATAAAAAAAGGAGCTAACCTGGGTGTAAAAGCACTTTATTTTGTTGTGGCTATTCTGTTCATTTCCCTTATTATGTTTTTTTTAGGAAGTACAGGACATGCCGATGAATCGACATTTAATCTGGCCAAAGCCGAGCTCCGCAATCCACAGGACTTTTTTGTGGTATTTGCCATTATTTTTCCGGCCTTTACGGGAATGACTGCCGGCGTGGGGCTTTCGGGCGATTTGAGAAAACCCTCGGTTTCCATTCCTCTTGGAACAACCCTGGCTACTTTTTCAGGAATGATTATTTACTTTTTTGTGGTGTATAAACTGGCCAAATCAGTTGCGGTAGAAGATTTACTGGAACACCAGTTAATTATGGCCCGCATTGCGCTTGGAGGTGTTATTGTTATTCCGCTTGGACTGGCTGCTTCTACCATTTCATCGGCATTGGGATCTGTAATGGTGGCGCCCCGTACACTTCAGGCAATTGCACTCGACAGGGCATTTCCCTCCAAAAAAATAAATTACTGGCTGGCAAAAGGACGGACTGGCGACAATGAGCCGGTAAATGCATCGCTGGTAACATCCATTATTGCTTTCGTATTTGTGGCCTTAGGCGATGTAAATGCTGTGGCTTCCATCATCTCCATGTTTTTTATGGTTACTTACGGATCGCTTTGCCTCATTTCGTTTCTAAACCACTTTGGGTCATCCCCATCCTACAGACCCTCATTCAAATCGCGCTGGTATATTTCGCTCACCGGTTTTGTGGTGGCGGTTTGGGTAATGTTCAAAATTAGCACACCTTATGCCCTGCTCTCTTTTGGACTTATTGCAGCTATTTATCTTTATGTGGACTATTACCATAAATCACGCAAAGGGTTTGCTTCTATTTTTGCCAATGCACTTTTCCAGCTTAACCGGAATTTGCAGGTAATGATTCAGAAAAAACAAAGTAAAAAAGAAAAAAGGGAATGGCGGCCAAGTGCCATTTGTATTTCAAAAGATTCGTTTAAACGCGATAAAGCTTTCCGCCTGCTTAACTGGATTTCATACAAATACGGGTTCGGAACCTACCTGCACCACATTGTGGGTTATTATTCAAAAAGCACAAACGAACAAGCACAGTTCGAACATAAAAAATTGCTGGAACATGTAAACAACATTGAAAACCATGTATATATCGACACTCTGATTTCACCATCCAATACCTCTGCCATTGCACAGGCCATTCAAATTCCGGGAATTGCCGGTATGGAAAACAACATGGTTATTTTTGAATACGATAAGGAAAATCCCAAAAACCTGCCGGAAATAATCGACAATTTTGCACTGGTAAGTTCAGGCGATTTCGACATTTGTGTTCTGGCTAGCAGCAATCGTGAAATTCCTTATAAAAAGGGAATTCACATTTGGATTAATTCGCTTGATACAGAAAATGCCAATCTTATGGTTCTGCTTGGCTTTATCATTTCGGGGCATCCCGATTGGAAAAAGGGCCATATACAGATTTTTAACATTTGCCGGCCCGATGATGAGGATAAAACGAAAAAGGCAATGGACGAACTCGTTCTTTCGGGCAGATTACCTATTTCAGGAAAAAATATCAGACTGCTGGTACAGGAACAGAATGTTTCAGCCAAATCCATTATTAATGAGCACTCTGCAATTGCCGGGCTTACACTAATTGGAATTCGCGAAGAATTGGTTAAAAAAGAAAAGGAAAAGTTGTTTGAAGGTTACCATGAACTGGGTACCATCTTATTTGTTCACTCAAAAGATCAGAAACCTATTGAATAATGGCACGTTTTATTAAAAGCAGGAAGAAATCGCATGGAACTATACCCGGCTCTTTAATATTTATCGGGAACCAGAAAATGGAGAAACCCGAAATTCACCTTATGTTATACAACAAAGAGACACTGGAGGAAAAACAAATTGAATCCACAGATGAAATTCCTGAGACAATACCGGAAGGTTCTGTATTATGGGTGAATATTTACGGACTTCAGGATACAGAATTAATTTCCAAAACCGGTGAACGATTCTCCATTCACCCGCTGGAACTGGAGGATATTTTAAACACCGACCAAAGACCAAAAGTGACTGAAAGTGAATCGAACTTTACTTTTTTTCTGAAAATTCTGCAATACTACGAAGACACGGAACGGGTTGCCGGCGACCAGATTTCCATTGTTCTAAGCAAAAATACTTTAGTTACCTTTCAGGAAAAACCGGCACACTATTTCGAGCCGGTGCGCGAAAGAATCCGAAGCGGTCGCGGGCGTATTCGTACTTCAGGTGCCGACTATCTGGCTTATGCGCTTATTGACACCCTTGTTGACGGGTACATTCATACCATTGAAAGACTGGGAACCGTTTTGGAAGGAATGGAAGTTGAGGTGCTTCAACACTCTCAAAAATCAACCCTCGAAAAAATCTACCGTTTAAAAACAAACATCGGATTTCTGCGTAAATCTATTTTTCCATTAAAAGAAATTATGCTTACGCTGAATAAATCTGATTCGAACCTCATCCAGAAAAAAACAGTCAGCTTTTTGAAAGATTTGAACGACCTGACTACACAATCGCTGGAAGCTGTTGAAATTTACCACAATATGGCCAATGATTATCTGAACATTTACCACTCGAATGTAGCTAACCGTACCAACGAGGTGATGAAAGTACTCACCATTTTTGCATCCATTTTCATTCCACTTACTTTTATTGCCGGTGTTTACGGAACCAATTTCGATTATTTGCCTGAATTACATTTCAGGTTCAGTTACTTTATAATGTGGGGAGTTATGATAACTATTGCAGTTGTGATGCTATTTTATTTTAAACGAAAAAACTGGTTTTAAAAATGAATGAAATGCAAGTAATTTTAGGAGCAGGAGGAGCTATTGGAAAAGATTTGGCAAAAGAATTAAAACATTTTACAAAAAAAGTGAGGCTGGTAAGCCGGAATCCTCAAAAAATAAATGAAAACGATGAATTGTTTCCGGGCGATTTAACTGACACACAATTTGTTGAACAAGCTATAAAAGGCGCTGATGTAGCCTATCTTGTTGCCGGTTTGCCTTACCGGGTGAAAACATGGAACCAACACTGGCCGGTTATAATGCGAAATGTAATTACGGCCTGTAAAAAGTATAAGTGCAAACTGGTATTTTTCGATAACATGTACCTTTACGATGCAGAAAAGCTGAGCCCAATGATAGAAGAGACAGAAGTGAATCCGCCATCGAAAAAAGGCAGGGTGAGGGCACAAATAGCACAAATGCTAATGCATGAAGCAGAAAATGGAAATCTAAAGGCTCTGATTGCACGGGCTGCCGATTTTTACGGACCTGGTATCAGTAACAGTATGTTTAATGAGGCAGTGGTAAAAAACCTGAAGGCCGGCAAAAAAGCCAACTGGTTCTGTTCTGTTAAATACAAACACAACTTTACCTTTACACCCGATGCAGCCAAAGCTACCGCCGTTTTGGGAAACACAGAAAATGCTTACGGACAGGTTTGGCATTTACCAACCGTTCAGGCGCAAACCATGCAGCAATGGATTGAAGCTACTGCCCGCGAACTGGGAGTTGAACCCAAAACCATGGTGGTTTCCAAATTTTTAATTGGTGTACTTGGCTTGTTCAATCCGCTCATGCGCGAAATGAAGGAAATGCTTTACCAGTACGATCGAGATTACGAATTCGATAGTTCGAAATTTGAAACGGTTTTCAAAATGAATCCAACGTCTGCAAAAAAGGCAATTAAAGAGATTGTTGGAGCTTTATGATGGCCGGGAATTTTGTAAATTCTAACCTTAAAATAATAAATGAATAAAGTCTTTGAATTTTGGGCCGAATCAACTGGATTACCTCTTGAAACGCTAAGTAAAATATTGCTTTCGCTGACAATTATTTTGTTTTTATACCTGCTGAAAATTATTGTTTTACGTATTGTTTGGCGGCAAACTAAAAATGTAAAAACCCGGTACCAGTGGAAACGAAGCATTTCATTTATCATGCCTTTTTTGGGTTTAATTCTGGTTGGAAGTGTCTGGCTTCAGGCATTCAGGCAGTTTGGGGCATTTTTGGGACTATTTTCAGCAGGGTTGGCCATTGCTTTAAAAGATCCGCTGACAAATCTTGCGGGCTGGTTTTTTATTCTCTTCCGACATCCCTTTGTTGTGGGCGACCGCGTACAGATTGCCAATCATGCCGGTGATGTTATCGACATCAGGCTTTTTCAATTTACAATTCTTGAAATTGGAAACTGGGTGGAAGCCGACCAAAGCACCGGCCGCATTATCCATTTGCCAAACGGAAAAGTTTTTACTGAACCGCAGGTGAATTACAGCACCGGTTTCGACTACATCTGGAACGAAATGCAGGTGCGCCTGACGTTTGAAAGTAACTGGGAAAAAGCCAAAAAAATTCTTCAGGATATTATAAACCAACGAGCCGAAAATATAGATCGCGCGGCTGAACGGGAAATTTTTGAAGCCAGTAAAAATTTTATGATTCACTACACGCATTTAACACCTTACGTTTATACCTCAATAAAAGAGTTTGGCATTCAACTTACCATACGGTATTTGTGCAATCCGCGCAAACGCAGGGGAACTGAAAATGAGATTTGGCAAGACATTTTAAGTCAGTTTAGTAACCACACCGATATTCAGTTTGCCTATCCAACCACCCGCTTTTATACCCGAGGGGAAAGCAAGGGAGAACAAAGTCATACCAGCAATTAATTTTTTGTGATGAGTAAAAATCCACTTGTTCTTTTCGACGGCGTTTGCAATTTATGCAACGGAACGGTGGATTTTATTTTGAAAAGAGATCGAAAAAAGCAATTTCGTTTTGTGACACTTCAGTCTGAATCTGGCGAATTAATCCGTAAAAAATATCATTTCCCGGAAGGAATAGATTCGGTTATATTCATTCTTGAAGGAAAAGTATTTTATGAATCGGATGCAGCCCTGGAAATTGCCCGGTTGTTGCCAGCGCCCTGGAAATGGGCCACGATTTTTAAAATTGTGCCTGTTGGTTTGAGAAATGCAGTTTACCGGTGGATTGCCCGAAACCGGTACCGCTGGTTTGGAAAAAAGGAAGAATGTCGTATTCCAACACAAGAGGAACGGAAGTTTTTTCCCGGACCAAACGACTTAGAGCTCTAAATCACCGCTTTCAAAATCTTTAAAAAGTTTAGATAAAAGAGCCAGCCACTGGCTTAACCTTTTTACTGCATCTTGTGTTTCTGCGGTAATTTCCTTTCGCTGAATTTTTAATAGCAGATATCCATAAACGCCATCAATGGCAACCTGAACATCGTTTTCAGCAGCAGGATTTTTTTGTTTCAATTCATTTATCAGGCCTGCAACAGCCTTATAAACCGAAACATACATCATATCCGTCTCAGTTGTCATTAAACGTAAGTGAAATTGATGCAGGTCGTTCACCATATTTGTCAGAAACTGAAGGTGACCAGCCTTTTGTTTTCCTTCCTTTTCCATCATCACCGCCAGGTTTTTATACCAGCCGGAAATTTCCTCTTTTGTTTTCTTTTCGGCCTGATATCTGGAAACCAAATTCTCATTTATCAGTTCCATGTCGAGGTGAAATGCCCGGATTAAATCTTCCACCTGGTAGAGGTACAAAATATATTCGGCAAGGTTCTCTTTTCTCTTTTTTAGTGCAACCAGCATTTTTTTAATTATTGAGTATTTCCAATCCAAACTGTTTTCAGGCAGAAATAATGCTAAAAGTTAAGCCTTTTTTGATTAAAGATCAAAAAAGTCATCGAGTTTGCGGCGCTCTTTTTTTGTAGGCCTGCCAGCACCCCGGTCACGCGAAATCCAGTTCATTTGTTTTTGCATGTCCAGAATTTCAAGTTCTTCGGGCGGTGTAACATCCTCCATAAAACCGGATGTCAGCTTTGCCGACATACGCTTTTCGGCTAATTCAAGCACTTTAAAACTTCTGGTTAGCGGAGGTTTGCGCACTTTAACCACTTCGCCGGGATGCACATCGCGCGAAGGTTTTACGGGCAAATCGCCTACCTCAACACGGCCTTTTTTGCACGCCTCGGTTGCCTGGCTGCGTGTTTTAAATATACGAACAGCCCAAAGCCATTTGTCAATTCTAACACTTTCACCCATGTTACTTTTTTTTATTGAAAAAGTTCATGGTACGTTCCACGCCAATGGTTCCGAAACTCTGAATGATTTCAATGCACGAATCAATTCTTTCGGGAAGTTGTTCCTTCTCTTCACGGCTCCATTCGCTTAACACATAATCCACCTGAAACCCGGGATGAAACTGGTCTCCAATTCCAAATCGCAGCCGGGCATAATCGTTCCGCCCGAGCACTTCAGAGATATTTCGCAATCCGTTGTGGCCACCATGACTTCCTTTTGCTTTTACGCGTAATGTGCCAAATGGTAATGCCAAATCATCAACAAGCACAAGCATATTTTCTAACGGAATATTTTCTTTCTGCAACCAGTAATTTACGGCCCTGCCACTTAAATTGACATAAGTGGTGGGTTTGAGCAATACAAAAGTGCGCCCTTTGAATTTATACTCGGCCACAAAACCGTAACGATTATCGCTAAAAGCAATATTGGACGCCCCGGCCAGAGCGTCCAATATTTGAAATCCAATGTTGTGACGAGTATTTTTGTATTCCGGGCCGATATTTCCAAGGCCTGCAATTAAATACTTCACATCATCCTGTTTTTATTGTTCTGATGATTCAGCAGTTTCAGAAGTTTCTGCACTGCCTTCACCTTCGCTAACTTCACCTTCAGCACCTTCTTCTTCCTCATCTTCCGGAAGCATCATGGCCGACTTGGCTACCCTGGTGGAAATTACAGCCACAATCAGGTTCGATTTATTATCGAGGAATTCCAGGTTTTCACGCTGAAGCTCACCAACTTTAATGCTGTCGCCAATACCCAGTTTGGTAATATCCACTTCAATTGTATCAGGTAAATTTTCAGCAAGGGCTTTCACACGCAATTGGCGCATGTTCATTTTTAATTTACCCCCGGCTTTTATACCTTTTGCTGTACCAACCAGTTTTACCGGAACACCAATTTTAACCAGCTTTTCTGCTTCAATTTTCAGAAAATCAATATGCAGAATATCCTCTTCAACCGGATGCCATTGTACATCCTGAATCATGGCTTTAACCACTTCTCCATCAATTTCCAAATCGATTAGGTAAACGTTAGGTGTATAAACAAATGGTCTTAAATCGCTGAAAGGTACTGCCAGGTGGGTCACTTCATCTTTTCCGTACAACACTCCGGGAACCAGTCCCTGTTCACGCAGTTTTTTTGCGTCTTTTTTTCCGAGGTTTTCTCTTTTTTGCCCCGTAATTTTCAATGACTTCATTTTAAAAATTTTACGTTAATAATTATGGTACTCAGTCCTTCCCGATAGTTATCGGGACAAACAGCATGCATAATTAAAAGTGAACTTTTCCAAACTCAATAAAAATGAGCTTTTTAAAAGATTCGTTCACCCTAATTGCTCCTGCTTTTCGGAAAAAGCGGTGCAAAGATATAAATTAGCGGTAATATAACGAACTTATCGACTGATTTTTATAGACTCTTCTAATGGCTTCACCCAAAGCATCGGCAATGGTGAGATACTTCACTTTATCGCTATCGGTTTTGGAAGGCAACGAATCGGTAAAATAAACCTCTTCCAGGGCTGACCGTTCAATGCGCTCAATAGCAGGACCAGACAATACACCATGAGCTGCAAATGCCCTTACGCTGCGGGCGCCTTCCTTTTTCATCAGGTTGGCAGCCTTTGTAATTGTTCCGGCAGTATCTATCATATCATCCACAATAATTACGTCCTTGTTTTTCACGTCGCCAATTACGGTCATGCTGTTTACTTCGTTGGCCTTGGCTCGTGTTTTATGGCAAATAACCATATCCGTCTGCAACATACGAGCATAAGTATTGGCTCTTTTGGTTCCACCCACATCGGGCGATGCAATGGTCAGGTTTTCGAGCCCCATTTTACTGATGAACGGAATGAATAAAGCAGATGCATAAAGATGATCAACAGGTACATCGAAAAAGCCCTGAATCTGGTCGGCATGTAAATCCATGGTAATTACACGGTCAATGCCGGCTGCCGAAAGTAAATCGGCCATAAGTTTTGCACCAATAGAAACACGCGGTTTGTCCTTTCTGTCCTGACGAGCATACCCGAAATAGGGAATTACCGCAACCACATGCGAAGCGCTGGCTCGTTTGGCAGCATCAACCATCAACAGCAACTCCAGCAAGTTTTCGGCAGGTGGTGGAGTTGACTGTACAATAAAAACATGAGAACCGCGGATGGTTTCCTCGTAGCAGGGCTCAAACTCGCCATCGGAAAAAACCGGGCACGACGACACGCCCAAATCAACATCGAGACTATCACAAATTTTTTCTGTTAAGTACTGTGTAGCTCTTCCTGTGAAAATTTTTAACGGATGATTTTTGCTTCCCATAGGTATGTTGTTTTTGTTTTCGTTTTGGAAATAGGGTAAAGTTAATGCATTCCCCCTTTTTTTACTATGAAATAATGTATTAAATCTCTTTTTCCGGATCACATTTTCTGGTTTGAAGTGTTAATTTTTGCAATATAATGGAGTATTTCTTCGCGCCCAATTCCTTTTTCAGCGGAAGAAACAAAAAGGGGTGGAGCAGATTCCCAGGTTTCCAGCAATTTTGATGTGTAATTTTTTAAATTGACTTCCAACTCCTCCGGTTTCAACTTATCGGTTTTGGTAAAAACAATAGAAAAAGGAATCTGGCTAAGGCCAAGCCATTCCATAAATTCAAGATCGATGGGTTGCGGGTTATGGCGGGAATCGATTAACACGAACAAATTGTAAAGGTTTTCGCGTTTCAGAATGTAGTTTTTTAAAAACTTTTCCCATTTCTCCCGTTCCTTTTTTGCAATTTTTGCATATCCGTAGCCCGGCAAATCAACAAGGTACCATTCCTCATTTATCAAAAAATGGTTTATCAATCGTGTTTTTCCCGGTTTCCCGGAAATTTTTGCCAGCGATTTCCTTTTTGTGAGCATGTTAATTAAAGAAGATTTACCCACATTCGAGCGCCCGATAAATGCATATTCCGGCTTGTCGGGCCGGGGACACTTTTCAACATTGGTGTTGCTTACAATAAAACGGGCTTCTTTTATCTCCATACAGGTAAATTTCCTGAGGGCAAATTTCGTAAAAATTTCAGAACGGCAAAAACGGATTATTTAATGTAAACTTCCAGAGTTTTAACTTCCGGCGTCAAAGGTTTCAGCCTGAACGTTTCGAGACTTGCCGGAACAAGCACTGTTTCGCCTTTTTCAATGGTCACTTCACCACCGTCATATTCAAGGCCGAATCGTCCTTCAAGATTCATGTAAACAATAAACGAATCAATCTGAAAAAAGTCTTTTTCCAGTTGTTCGGAAAACTGCAGCAAATTGGTGGTAAAATATTCACAACTTACTATTTCGGAAGATTGATTTTCTTTAACGGTGTATTTGGTTTTGTAATCATCGCGGTACGAAAAGTCGATGGCATCCAGTGCCAGGTCATTATGCAGTTCACGGTAATTTCCCTGAGCATCTTTCCGGTTGTAATCGTAAATGCGGTAGGTAACATCAGAGGTTTCCTGAATTTCAGCAAGTACCACACCTTTTCCAATGGCGTGAACCCGTCCGGCAGGAATATAAAATACATCGCCCGGTTTGGCTTCATCGTAATGAAGGATTTCATCAAGGTTTCCCTTTTCAAGGTATTTTAGATATTGTTCCCGGGTCAACTGCCGGTTAAAACCTGAATTTATCAGAGCTCCTTTTTCGGTATGAATGACATACCACATTTCGGTTTTGCCGTAGGCGTTGTGCCGTTTTTTTGACAATTCATCATTGGGATGCACCTGAACGGAAAGATCGTCATCGGCATCAATATATTTAAAAAGCAACGGAAATTCAATGCCAAATTTTTTAAAAACCTTGTCACCCACCAGGTCGCCCATGTAAATTTCCACCAGTTCTGTTAAATTATTTCCTGCCAAAAAACCATTGCTTACTTCAGAAACATTTCCTTCAACTGCTGAAAGTTCCCAACTTTCGCCGCAATTTGGAAGTTTGCCAAAGTCTTTTCCAAGCAAAGTTTTCAGACGATTTCCACCCCAGATTTTTTCGAGGTAAATGGGCTTAAATTTTAACGGATACAAACCGGGCATAACTTAATTGATTAATTATGAGTGATTATTGATTAGTGATTATTGACAAGAACTCTGATTGTATTTAATAATTACTAATGACCAGTGACCAGTAACTGATTAACAGCAACTTAGATAAAGTAATCAACCGCAGCGCGCTCAACTGTTGTTTCCTTAATACGTTCCACTACTTTCAGATGAGCCGGATGTTCGCGGTAAGCCTCAAGGTCTCTTACCGATTCGAAATGAGAAATGAGCGCCAGGTCGTAACTTTTTGCATCAAGTTCATAATTTTCTCCCACTTCAATGTATTTAACCTCATAAATTTTACCCTGAAGTGCTTCGAGCATTTCTTTTAATTCGGCAATAATTTTGGCTTTTTCCTCAGCCGGATATTCTTTCAGTTTAAAAAGTACTATGTGGTTTACCATATCGTAATGAATTTTTGTACCTTCGTTTTCAGGCAGCGAAATTAGTGATTTCAAAGCAGGAATTCATGTAAAAAAATGAAATTCAACCAATATTAACAATAAACTAAAAGGGGAAAATGCTGATAATTGGGATAGCCGGGGGAACCGGTTCCGGAAAAACAACGGTGGTACAAAAAATTATTGAACAGTTTTCGGAAAACGAAGTTGCTTTACTTTCACAAGATTCATATTACTTTGATAATGGGCACCTGAGCCTGAAAGAACGGCGTGCCAAAAACTTTGACCACCCCGATTCGGTTGAATTCGATCTGCTGATTGACCATATAAAAAAACTGATAAACGGAGAAGCGGTGGAAGAACCGGTTTATTCTTTTATTTCATGCTTACGCCAACCCGAAACACGACGAGTTGAACCCCGCGAGGTGCTGATAGTAGAAGGAATTTTGTGCCTGACCAACAAAAACCTGCGCGACCTGATGGATATAAAAGTTTATGTGGATTGCGACTCAGATCTGCGCCTTTCCCGTGTTATTCGCCGGGATTTAAACGAACGTGGCCGAAATGTAAACCAGGTGCTCGATCGCTACGAAAAAACAGTTCGTCCCAGCCATTTGCAATTTATTGAGCCGACCAAACGATTCGCTGACATTATTATTCCGCAGGGAGGAATGAACCAGGTGGCCATAAATATTTTAACCAATCACATCAACCACACTTTAAAATTCTTGTAATGCTCAGAAATTTAAATATTGAAGAAGTTCTTTTTATCGATATTGAAACAGTACCGCAGGCGCCGGAATACAATGGCCTTAACGAAAAATGGAAACAGTTGTGGGAACACAAAATGCAATTCCAGATTAACAATGATGAACCTGCAGAAGTACTTTACGACCGGGCCGGAATTTATGCCGAGTTCGGACGAATCATCTGCATTTCGGTAGGTTATGTTTTTCAAAAACAAGGCGAACTGTTTTTTAGGGTGAAATCGTTTTTCGATGACGATGAAAAAAAACTGATCCAAAACTTTTTCAATGCGCTGGATGCCTTTTCGCGAAAAGGAAAACGCAGGCTCTGCGCTCACAACGGGCAGGAGTTCGATTTTCCGTACATTGCCCGCCGCGCACTGGTTAACAACATCAACCTGCCAAAAATTCTCGATATTGCCGGCGCCAAACCTTGGGAAATAAAAGACCAGCTGATTGACACGCTTCAACTCTGGAAATTTGGCGATTACAAACATTACACTTCGTTGTCGTTATTATGCGAGTTGTTTAATATTCCCACTCCAAAAGACGATATCGACGGTAGCCAGGTAGCTCGTATTTACTGGGAAGAAAACGACATTGACCGGATTGTTCGCTATTGCGAAAAAGATACCCTGGCGGTGGCCAACCTTCTTTTAAAATACAAAGGCGACAAAATTATTCCGATGGAAAATATGGAGGTGGTTTAGGAAGACGGAAGTTGGAAGTCGGAAGTTGGAAGTTGGAAGTTGGAAGTCGGAAGTCGGAAGTCGGAAGATCCATCAACAAGTGACTGATGACTAATGACCAGTGACCAATGACCAGTGCCTAAAACTTCATCATTCGATCCATTTCGCGTTTTGAATCTTTTTGCTTCAAAGTTTCGCGTTTGTCGTAAACTTTTTTTCCGCGGGCAAGTGCAATTTCAAGCTTGGCCAGGCCACGGTCGTTAATAAAAAGCCGGGTTGGAACAATGGTAAGCCCCGATTCTTTTAATTTACGATCCAGCTTATCAAGCTCCCTTTTGGTAAGCAATAACTTTCTATCGCGCTTGGCCAGATGATTGTTGCAGGTCCCCAGTTCATATTCTGAAATATGAATGTTTTTGGCATACAATTCTCCTCCGTGAAACTGACAATACGCATCGTTCATGCTCACTTTGCCGTTGCGGATGGATTTCATTTCGGTTCCAACCAGTTGCATGCCGGCTACAAATTTTTCTATCAGTTCGTATTCAAACGATGCTTTTTTATTCCTTATATTAATATTTGCTTTCGGATGTGCCACAAAAAATAAGTTTAAAGTTCCCTGTATAAAGTTTAAAGTTATCAGCATTGAATTCTGCCAAAACCTTTACAAAAATGCTGTTAATAATTTCGACAGAAAAATACTCAAAAAACTAAAGACAAAAAAATTAGCCATGGTGGTAACTAAAATATAACTAATTTGCTTCCTTTCCGGGAATACGAGTAAAGCTTTCACCCCAACCCAAAATATAAAAAAGCCATATAAACCAAGTGCATCCATCACATACAAAAATGGGAACATTCCGGTAATTAAAGAAACCAGCAAAAAAGGTGTGAGTGAATAAACAACCAGTTTGCGGGCAATAAAAATGTTCTTTATACCACCAAATGTTTTTATCAATTCGTTGGTTAGGAAAACGGAAAAAACATAGTGAAAAAGAAACAGCAGGATTTCGCGGCCGGCTTTCATAAGCGGAAAAGTGAGATAAAACCTGGAGCCGCGAATGAGTTCACTGACAAAAATAGCCAGAAAAATTACTACCAGTAAAGGCAAAAAATAACCTGTAAAAGATTGTTTATCTATGCTTTTGCTTTCCTTTTGTTGTTCCCAAAACCTGATGGGTTCAAAAATTACCTCCTTAAGCGTTTTGATAATTCGATTGAAATTAACTTTCATTTTCGACTTTTCTGTTTTTGGTGCAAAAATACATTTTATCTATTTAGGTTAGCCTGCTCTTTCTTGTCCTTCAACAATCTTTCGAATGCAAACATCTCGTCGCGCAAGCGGGCTGCTTCAATAAAATCGAGCTCTTTGGCAGCAGCTTTCATTTGCTTTTTCAAATTTTCAATGGCTTTTTCAAGGCCATCTAAACTCATGTACTTCACAACCGGATCGGCAGCCACATCGGGCAAACCAGATTCTCCATATTCCACTGGTTTTTTTCCACCCCGGAACTCGTAACCAATAATTTCGCGGGTAGGTTTTACAATTTGTGTTGGCGTAATATTGTTTTCCTCGTTATATTTCAACTGCTTTTCGCGGCGATAGTTTGTGGCATCCATGGTTCGCTGCATGGAATCTGTAATTTTATCGGCGTACATAATTACCATGCCATTCAGGTTTCTGGCAGCACGACCAGCCGTTTGGGTGAGCGAACGTTCCGAACGCAAAAAACCTTCCTTGTCGGCATCCAGAATAGCGACCAGTGAAACTTCAGGCAAATCAAGTCCTTCGCGCAGCAGGTTAATTCCCACAAGCACATCGAACTCTCCTTTTCGCAGTTGTTCCATAATTTCCACCCGCTCCATGGTATCCACATCCGAATGAATATAACGGGTTTTCACACCCATGTTCAGCAGGTATTTCGATAATTCTTCGGCCATCCGTTTGGTAAGTGTGGTAACCAGCACCCTTTCGTTTTTTTCGGTTCGAAGGTGAATTTCGTGCATTAAATCGTCAATCTGGTTGGCGCTGGGTCGCACATCAATAATGGGATCGAGCAAACCGGTTGGCCGAATAACCTGTTCCACCACAACGCCTTCGCACCTGGCCAGCTCGTAATCAGCCGGAGTGGCGCTCACATAAACCACCTGGTCCACCAGGTTTTCAAACTCTTCAAATTTTAACGGACGGTTATCCATAGCCGCCGGCAACCGGAAACCGTATTCCACGAGCGTTGTTTTGCGCGAATTATCGCCACCGTACATCGCCCTGATTTGGGGAATCGTCACATGGCTTTCATCAATTATTGCCAAAAAATCGTCAGGAAAATAATCGAGCAGGCAGAACGGCCGGGTTCCCGGTTTGCGCCCGTCGAAGTAACGCGAATAGTTTTCAATTCCCGGGCAATAACCCAGTTCACGCATCATTTCCATGTCGTATTCCACGCGTTCTTCAATGCGTTTAGCTTCCTGATGTTTGCCAATTTCTTTAAAATAGTCAACCTGTGCTACCAAATCATCCTGAATATGCCTGATTGCCAATTGCATGCGCGACTTGGTTGTAACAAAAATGTTGGCCGGGTAAATCACAACTTCATCCATTTGCTGAATGGTTTGCCCTGTAAGTGGGTCAAAACCTGAAATTTCTTCAATTTCATCGCCCCAGAAAACTACTCTGATGGCCGTGTCGGCATAGGCCGGATAAATGTCCACCGTATCGCCTTTCACCCTGAAATTTCCCCGCTGAAAATCCACTTCGCTACGCGAATACAACGCATCCACCAATTGACGGAGCATGGCGTTGCGGGCAACCTTCTCCCCTGCTTTTAATTCGGTTACGTTGGCATGAAAATCTTCAGGATTTCCAATTCCGTATAAACACGAAACCGACGAAACCACAACCACATCGCGCCGGCCCGAGAGCAACGATGATGTTGCACTCAGCCTAAGTTTTTCAATGTCCTTATTTATTGAAAGGTCCTTTTCTATGTAGGTGTCGGTGGTTGGCAAATAGGCTTCCGGCTGGTAATAGTCGTAATACGAAACAAAATATTCAACAGCATTTTCGGGAAAAAACTGTTTCATTTCGCCATACAACTGGGCCGCCAGCGTTTTGTTATGACTCAGAATTAAGGTGGGCCGCTGCACTTTTTCAATAACATTGGCCATGGTAAAAGTTTTTCCCGAGCCGGTAACACCCAGCAGGGTTTGAAAACGTTCTCCGTTATTCAAACCTTCCACCAACTGCCTGATTGCCTCAGGTTGATCGCCGGTGGGCTGGTAATCTGAAACCACTTTAAATTGCATGATGCAAAACTAATGAACAGTTTCAGAAATCTTTCACTTTTCCTGAAAACATACTTCCATTTTTCTGATACTTTAACTATACAATTGCTGAAAATTAAAGACTTAAACGTTATTTTGAAAATTCAAACGTTATCACATTATATAAATCATAAATTTGCATCAGGTTTTTAACCAAGAATAATCATACATAAATGAGATACAAAATATTCCTTGTCGCAGGCGCTGTAATTTTTTTTAATTTGCTTTACAACAATGCCACGGGACAAAATATTCAAGAGCCGGAAGAAATTGCACCGGCAGAAATTAAAGGACTTTTTATTGGCGGACAGGCATCAACCAACGGATTAGGATTTAATCTGCGTTATGTTTTCGGAAAACGACTCACGTTAAAGTCCGGCGTGGAATCGCTCAATCTGAATTACAGTTTTCAGTTTGATGAACAAGACATTTCGTATAAAGCCGATTTCAACTACAAAACCGGGGGCATTTTTTTGATGGCAGACTATTTTTACACCAATTCGCTTTATATAACCGGCGGCGCCATTTTTAACGACTTTCAACCCAAACTGGAAGGAGTAGCCAACAGCGATATGCAATATGGCGATATTACAATACCTGCCTCGAAAGTGGGCGGTTTTAACATGCAGATTGAACCCGATTTAAAAATTTCGCCTTATGCAGGAATCGGGTTTCGGAAATTTATGGGGAAAAAGAAAATGGTTACTTACAACTTTGAAACCGGACTTTATTACATTGGCCCACCACATATAAATATTGATGCCACCGGACTTCTGGCCCCAACCGCCAATCCTGCCCATGGGAAACAACAATACCTCGAAAACCAGTTTTCGGTTTATAAATATTACCCCGTGGTTAAATTTGCAATTGCCATTCGGCTTTTTTAACTTCGAAAACAAAATTTATACAAAATGAAAAATAAAAGTTTAAAAACAATAATCAGAAGTTTGACAGTTTTAGCGGTTTTTGCAGCTATTTCAGCGTGCAGCAGCTACCTCGACAACCCGCTAAAAGACAGGGAAACCGGTGAAGATATTAATTTACTGATAATCGATTTTAACTTTTTCGAAACCCGCATTTCGGTAAAACTTACTGATGCCAAAGATGGTTCGCTGTTAAACGTGCCCGCCACGTTAAAGTTTACCGGAGAAAACGGTAACGATATTGTTACATTTACCGGAGAAAAACGACCGGAATTTTTAACCTCTCAGGGGCAACTGGAGGTTACCGTAGATCCCAATGTTTCCATTTCTGAAAATGCACCGCTGCAATTTGCAGTTAGTGTACAGGCAGAAGGATACAACAGTGTTAGCAAAGGTTTTCAGTTTCAATCTGAAGGGAAAAAAACCATTGAACTTGAATTGTCGAAAACTGAAGATGAAGAAGAATCAGATTATGGCGATGATATTGGTTTCGGAGATGGCGACACTTCGCTTGTTTTTTCGGTCTTACAAAACCAGCAGTTAAAATCGGCACAGGTAAACGAGCCTCCTTACAAAGTTCAATATGAAATTTCAATAGCGAGTTTTCTTAAATTCAAAGATTTGAATGGAAATCTTTTGTTTGGTTCTACAGAGGAACTACTGGAAGCATACAATGCCGATAAAGCCAACTTCCTGAAATTGACCATTAATAAATTTACCGATTACAATCCCGAAACAGATGTTTTGGATATAGACGGCCAGCGTGTAAGCGTTTTGTTTCACAAACTGGAAACCGGCCGGCTAACAAAACTTGTTGTTAACAACATTGAAGTGGCCAGTCTGAATGGCGGAACTATTCTTTCGCGCTGCATATATACCGAAACTCCTGCTCCCGATATGTTTGGGTTTGCTGTTTTTTTAACCGACAGGTGGAATATTACAGGAGCAGATACAGCATATACCAGCCTTAACTTCAGTTATACACTGGCAAAGGCATCCACCGAACCGCTTTGCTCTATTGGCAGTCAAATAACTTTCCGGTCTGGCGTTATTTCAAGTTTTTCTATTGATGCCGATGTTTACGACATGGAAGACAATCTGCTAACCACCATCAACTTCAAAGGAAATTTCCCCGAAACATTTACGGTTGAAAATACACCTCAAAAGGCAGTGAAACTGATTTTCAGAAACAACAACCCTGCTTTTCAGCCATTGTCTCCGCTTGAAATTCCTGATTTCTGCTCAGGCAGTTACGAGGTTCAGGTAACACCTGTTGAAGGTTATGCAGAGTACCAAATTGTATTGAAAGCATTTTGTCCCGACAATCCCACCTTTGCCATTGCTCCCACATACAGCGGAGAATTTAAAATAAAAGGCAGTGAGAATCCCTGGCAGGGAGCCGACATGACAGGCGGAGTTGTGGATTTACTCGGGTTCCCGGGCCAGGAATACCAATACCGGCTGCTTTGGGAAAATGAGTGGGAATATTCCACATTAGTTACTGAATTTGATGAAAATGGAAATTATCTCAATCCAAGTGGCTCCAAAATCAGATCGGAGCGAATGGATGATGGCCGCATAAGAATTTACATTGAACACATATTCAGCCAGAACGTGTGCGACGATTTGGGTTGGTAGCGTTGGCAGAAAAGGAGAAGATGAGAGAGGGAGAAGGTGAGAAAATGAAAGCCGGGAGGGGAGTAAAAGATAAACAAGTAAAAAAAACAAACCTGCCATCCATTTTCACAAAGCCATGAGGAAAATTACCGGCGCAGCCTGAAATAAACCGGAAAATGATCACTGACTCCACCGTAATAATTGGGACCACCGTATGTCCGGTTGGGTGATATTTCGCCATCGCGGTTTTTATATTCCATCCACTCTTCCCTGAAAATGTGCCCTTTTTCTTCCACGCAGCGAAAACCTTTATCGTCGAGTAAGCCTGGCGATACAATCAGGTTATCGAGCATATTCCAGTTACCCCTGTAATTGTAGGTTCCTTTTCCATCCTTAAAATCAGGAAACATAAGGTTTACCAAAGTTGCGCCAGGAGTGGACGGAGGTTGTGCATTTAAAACTTCCAGCAAACTTTTGTTGTCCGGATCGTCGTTCATATCGCCCATCACAATAATGTGTGCATTGGAACTGGAAGCCATCACCGAATCGATTTTCCCTTTTAATATGCGGGCAACTGCTAAACGCTTTGGCTCGGTTTGCGCCACTCCGCCAATGCGCGATGGCCAGTGATTCACAAAAATATGAAACTCTTCCCTGTTACGGGTACGGCCTTTTACATATAAAATATCCCGGGTAACTGACTCAGGATCATTTTCAAAAGAAACTGAAACAGTGAAATGATCGGTAACTTTAAATTCTTCAGGGCGATAAACCAGCGCACAATCAATGCCTCTGAAATCAGGACTTTCATGATGAACTATTTCATATTTTCCATTGGCCAGCAAACCGGTCTGAACAAGTTCTGTCAGAACCTGTTCGTTTTCCACCTCGCAAAGCCCAACTATTTCCGGCAAATCGCCTTCATTTATCCCGCTAATCACCCTCGAAATATCGGCTAATTTTTTCCGGTACTTTATCAAATCCCAGTTTTTATCACTTTCGGGAGTAAATTCTTCATCATTTTTCCCGGGTTCATTTTCCAAATCGAACAAGTTCTCTACATTGTAAAATGCCACTGTCATGTTACGATAGGTAGCATTTTTCCAGGGCGCACACGATGTAAAAATCAGAACTGTTATAATGATGATCGATTTATTTATCCAAAATAAAAGTTTTGGTTTTGTTGTATTTTGCTGTATCATATCTCTTTTCCAATGGTTACGTTATAAAAATCAGTTACAAGGGTTGACATCATTCCGGCTGCATTGGCTGCCTGAATGCCCAAGTCGCCATCCTCGAAAACCTGGCAAAATTCCGGTTCAACACCCAATAATTCGGCACACTTCAAAAATGTTTCGGGGTGAGGTTTTGGATGTGTAACATCTTCACTCGAAACCAGGATTTCAAAATAGTTTTCCAAACCAAGTATTTCCAGTGATTTCCAGGCCAGCCTTTTGTAGCCTCCGGTTCCCACAGCCATGGGTAATTTCCCGTGGTATTTTTTTACCAGCTCAACCACCGGCTCAACCGGTTTCATTTTGTGCATTATTTTTTCGTATTCAGCCTCTTTGAAATGCCCGATTTTTTCCGGGTCCATTTGGGTGCCAAACTGTTCATTCAGTTTTTGAATGGTTCCTACCGCAGGAACTCCGGCCAGCGTGCCAAACAATTCCGGGGTAAATTCAATTCCATAATCCACCAAAATATTTTTATAGGCCCAAAAATGCACCGGCATGGTGTCGGCAAGGGTTCCATCCAGGTCAAAAATAAGCGCTTTTGCCTTGGGGTTAATCTCCAGTTTTTTTACCATAATTCATTTTAATCAAAACTTCAAAATTAAAAATAAAAGCCCTTTTGTCCCAAAGCTTTTCAGATTAAGGAAATTTCACCAACTTTGTTTCAAATTTATTTACAATGAATCAGGACACTTTATTATATACTCTGCCCCAGTGGTTCGTATTTGCCGGAATAATTGCAAGCATTTACGGTTGGGTGGAACACAAAAAAACCTTCCGTCTGCTTGGGCCTGTAATATTTTTTCTTTTGGGAATATTTTCCCTGTATTCAATTCTGAACGGAAGCTTTTCATCCAGCGAATTTTTGACTCCAGCCGAAATCATAAGCGAAGAAATGGAGGAGGAAACGATGGAAGATATTCCCTTTGTTGCCCAACTTTTGCCAGCCTATTTTGCATTTTTGTTTTCCGGACTGCTGGCTGTTCCCACTTTCATTCTGGAGTGGAAAGAAAAGAAGGGCAAAAACCTGATGGTTATTCTGACCGCCCTGGCCGGGGTCATGGGGTTTTTTATTATCGTAGGGGCACTGAGGAGTTTGTAGTTCTATTTCACTTCCCAGCAAGTAAGGTTTTCCTTATCTTTAATGTAAATTCTGTTTCCCGAAACCAGTGGGTGTGCATAAACATCTGTTGAAGAAACCTTATAAATTGCTTTTTCAACATATTTCTCCGGATTCGGTTCATAAACAATCAAGTCACCTTTTCCGGTTAAAGAAAGCATCTCATTGCCCAAATCGAGGATTGAAGCAAAACGGTTATGCGCCGTGGTATCTGCCCATGCAGTTTCGCCGGTTGCAGCATTCAGGCAAAACAGTTTCCCCAACCGGGATTCGTGTCCGTATAAATAACCATTTTTCAGCACCGGTGTGTTAAACGAAACGCCAAATTCAGGATTATGCCAGTTTTCAGTCCAGGAAAACTCATTTCCCGACTTTTCAATTTTGAATGACTTAGTACCTATGCCCTGCCCGGCAATGTATATAATCTGCCCGGCAACAACAGGGGTTGAAGAGTTGTAAAACCTACGCTCACCGGGAGTGGGAATCCGCCATAAAACATTTCCTTCCAAAGAAACCCCCAGCAACTCAGTTTCGGTTTGCACAGCAAGCACCTGTTCGTTTCCGATTTTCATAATTACCGGAGAAGAGTAGGTGGCTGGTTCGTTGTCAATCGTCCAAACTTTTTCACCGGTTTCGGCATGAA
Organism: Mariniphaga sp.; assembly: GCF_041687215.1. Taxonomy (NCBI): domain Bacteria; kingdom Pseudomonadati; phylum Bacteroidota; class Bacteroidia; order Marinilabiliales; family Prolixibacteraceae; genus Mariniphaga; species Mariniphaga sp. The sequence continues at coordinate 3,034 of NZ_JAWLCI010000037.1, read as the reverse complement.
AAGCCACCATCGAGCCGTTTTTCCCACCCAAATGAACGATACATTTATTATCAACCAACAGTGGCGACATGCCCACAAAAAAATCAGGCATTTCAGTATTTTCGTTGTTTTTCCAGATTAATTCACCTGTCTTTGCATTGAGGCAATTCAATACTCCGCCAACGCCCAGCGTGTAAACTTTACCGGCGGAAACATAAGGTGTACTCCGTGGTCCCGGATGTGGCGCTGCTCCGCCTGTTACTTCGGGGGAAACATTATTCACGGTCTGCCAGATTTCTTCTCCCGATTCTGCATCCAGACACAAGGAAACTTCATTTTCACCTTGTTTTACATGAAGGAAAATATGGCCATCTGCTAAAGCCGCAGATGCATCGCAAAAGCCTACATTTTGTGTCCATACTTTGGTTAATTCCGCAGGCCATTTTGCCGGCGACTGAAAATTTTTCACTACGCCGTCCCGATTAGGGCCACGCCAGCCAGGCCACTCGCTGCCGGTTTCTTTACCACACGAAAGGAGAATTATTGAGACCAAAACAAAAATAAAATTCAATGGGAAATTCGTAGTTTTCATATCAGGTTGTTTTTTGGTTTAAAAGCTAAATATACAAGGTTTTTTGATACGATTCAACAATTACAAATATTTCTCAAATTCACCTTTCAGAATGGAATATGTTAGAATTTTATCAAAAAACGCTTCAATTTGTCAACAATCTGAAATTATTAAAGGGTTGTTTTCTATCTTGCAATCCGAATTTTCAGATTCTTTAAAATTGCATTGAAAAAACAGAAAAATACAAACTATGAATCCACAGGCTGAAGAACTCAACCAGATTATCCGGCAAAAAAGTCCGGCAGTTTACGACATGCTTTCCGAAAGGGGCAAAAATATTTTCTTCCCGAAAAAGGGAATTCTGGGACAAACTGCCGAAGCAAAAGGCACACGCATAAATGCCACCATTGGCGCTGCTGTTGAAGACGACGGTACACCCATGCGGCTGGAAACCATCGCATCGAAAATCGATCTCGACCCATCGCTGGTATTTCCGTATGCACCCAGTTTCGGGCGGCCCGATTTACGTTCGAAATGGAAAAGCATGATTTACGAGAAAAACCCGTCGCTGGGAGAAACGGTACTAAGCCTGCCTGTGGTTACCAACGCGCTGACCCACGGCATCAGCATGGCCGGTTACCTGTTTGCCGATGCCGGCGACGAAGTGATTGTGCCCAGCCTGTTCTGGGGAAATTATAACCTCACCCTGGCCAACGGTTACGGCGCCAACCTGGTAAAATTCAACCTGTTTAAAAATAATCAGTTCGATTTGGAAGCATTCGAAGCCAAACTGAACGAAGGAGAAATCGGGAAAAAAATTCTCATTCTGAACTTTCCCAATAACCCCACCGGTTACACACCAACCCAGGAAGAAGCGGACGGAATTGTTTCCATTATTGCCCGAGCGGCAGAAAAAGGAAACAAACTGGTTTGCATTACCGACGATGCCTATTTCGGGCTGGTTTACGAAGACGGTGTTGCACGCGAAAGTATTTTTGCACAGCTGGCCAGTTTGCACGAAAATGTGCTGGCCGTAAAACTCGACGGCGCCACCAAGGAAGATTACGTTTGGGGTTTCCGGGTTGGATTTATGACCTTCGCTGTAAAAGGCGGCGATGCGGAACTGTATTCAGCGCTCGAGGCCAAAACGGCAGGCGCCATCCGCGGAAACATTTCCAATGCGTCAAACCTTTCGCAATCGCTCATGTATGCTGCTTACAACAGTGCTGAATATGGTGTTCAGAAACGGGCAAAACACCGGATTATGCAGCAACGCTACCAAGCAGTGAAAGAGGCGTTAAATGAAGAAAAATACCTGAAATATTATAAAGCGCTGCCGTTCAACTCCGGATACTTTATGTGCGTTCAACTGGCCGATGGGCTCGACAGCGAAAAAGTACGGCAGGTGCTCATCCAAAAATACAGCATCGGCACCATTAGCCTCAACGGCATTTTACGGCTGGCTTTCTCCGCCGTTGCCGCTGCTGATGTGAAAGAGATGTTCGAGGGAATTTACAAGGCTTGCGAGGAGTGCAGATGAAAAAAGTTTCTTTTTTAGTCAATATAAGTTTCTTTTAGAACCGATTTTAATTCTTGAATTTCAAAATCCTGTAGTTCTCCAATAATTTTTATTATTCTTTGCCTGTCAATTGTCCGGATTTGGTCTAAAACAATCCAGCCGGTTTTATTGTCATGCTTAACTTTTACCCTTGTCGGATATTTTTTGGATCTTGTTGTCATTGGAGCAGTTACAATCGTCCGTAAATATTTATTCATCTCATTGGGAGAAATAACAACACAAGGTCGGGTCTTTTTGATTTCACTCCCAATTGTCGGGTCCAAATTAACTAAAATGATTTGGTATTGTTTTATTTCCATTCTTCCAGGTTTTCATCGTCAAATATATCGTCAATCAAAAAATTGTCATCTCCATTTTCAGCCATTTTTTCAAAAGCTTTTTCCCAATCTTTTCTTGGTTTTGAAATGGGTTTTAAAATAATCTGCCCTTTATCCATTATTAAATCAACAGTGTCTTTGATATTGTATCTGTCAAGCAGGGTTTTACTCAACCTGATTCCCTTTGAATTTCCGATTTTTATAACTGAAATTTCCATAACCTATTTTTTGAAATGTAATTACAAAGTTATAACATTTCATTGGAATTCAAAATTAAGGATAACGTTTGGTACAAGTGGAGTGCGGGATTTTGAAACGGGTTCCTGTAAGGGTTGCATGGAGCCAACCCGGCGTACCTTTAAATTTCTATTTGAAACCGTCAACCGTCAAAGACGGATTGGCGGTGGTTAAACAATGCGCAAATGTTGGAACGCCACGCCGTCCGCATTACATTTGCACATTATAGGGCGTTTTTTATTTTATTGAGTAATTAATTCTACTTTGACAGATTAAAAATCTTCAATTTTAATGTGTATTTATTTTGTTAAAACCATTGAATAATAGTATATTAGATGCATAAAATAACAA
>NZ_JAWLCI010000036.1:0-51655 GCF_041687215.1 Mariniphaga sp. | reverse complement strand
TAAGTTACGAATACTCAATAAAAATGGTGTCGCCCGCAGCGCACCCAATTTTCATTCTCGTGGGTGTCAAAAATTTGTCATGTGGGTTTCATATTATTTAATTTAAAAAATCTCTGGTGAAAACTTTAATTCTTCCACTTCCTTCGCATTACCATTTTGAGCTTCAACCGGTACAAAGGTGAACATTCTTTTCCACGAGTTTTCTTTCACCGGTATTTTTAACAACACTTCGTTCCATCCTTTTTTCAGTTGAATTTGGGCAGGCTCGCGGAAAAAATAGTTTTCGTCGGAAAACGGAATTTCTTCGGTGCTGGCCTCCAATCCGGGGTTTTCCCAAACCGGCGGCGAAATAACTTTGCTGTTTACCCGAACCTGCGGGTTGGTGTTGTGCCATTGTCCCTGATTTGGGAATGGCCCGCCACGTCGTCCGCCCGAGCGCGACCAGTCATGAAAACCAATCCAGACACCCACGGTTTGATTCGCCGGTGACCAAATGCGGGTAAAAGCGTAATACGTTCCCGTTTCTTTTGGGAAAAACGAAGGATACCCAAAAAAATGGGTAAGATGAACTGTTCCGCCGGTTACTGGCTCAGACCAGCTATATTTTTCTGAATCCACCACATATTCCGAAGCTATGGAATCTTCGGGCGGAAATTTTCTATTTACATCTCCTTCGTGGTTGAACGGGCCGGCAATGCGCCACTGAATATGAGTTTGTTTCACATACGGAAACGGTTTATCCTGAAAATACAAATCGCGGTGTTTTATCAATCGCTCTTCAAAGTCAACGTATTTTTGAAAGGCTGATTCATTTTGAGACGGAAATTTCGCCAGGTATTTTTCGCCAAAATCTTCGGACTGGCCAGTCCATGAAGTTTCGCTGTAGGTTACGATTCCCGGATAAACCGGATTGTTACGGATGGCATCGTATTCATTGGCAACGAGGTTATCATTCCAGTTACAAAGTATGCCGCCCATGCGTAGCGAATCGCCATGGGCTGCGCCGTTGATGCGTTCGAAATACAACTGCGGAATACCGGCCAGCGGGTCGAGGTGGTTGAGGTAATTGAGCCGTGAATCGAGGTAACAGTGGCCCGGTTTGGGATAACCGTTTGACGACCAAAGTTGTGTGATGGAAACCGAATCGCCTTCGATGTGATAGCCCGGACGCCAAACAATGAGTTCGCGGCCGTGATATTGCGTTACCCGTTCCATCAGCGCCGGCAAAAGCGTAGGCGACGGTTCTTCATAACTGTGCCAAACCTCGTCGGTGCCAAGGTGAATGTAAGGCATTTTTTCAGACGATACCAAACTCACCAGTTCATCAATCAAATCGATTAAAACCGGCTGCACACGCGGGTCGCTCATGGTTTCAAACCCGAAAACCTTTCGGAAAGCCGCACTGTGGCCGGGTAAATCGAACTCCGGGATGAGGGTAATTTTTCGTTCGTAACAATAATCCACCAGTTCTTTAAAATCTTCCTGTGTATAATATTTTCCCGGCCAACGGCTCATGGATTCCGGGGAATTCAACTGCGGGTATTTTTTGCTTTCGAGGCGCCAGCCCGGGTTGTCAGTAACATGAAAATGAAACGTGTTGAATTTGTAGGCTGCCAGCACATCGATTTGCTCTTTCAACATTTCCACAGGCTGAAAATTCCTTCCCACATCCTGCATAAAACCGCGGATGTGGAATGCCGGCCAGTCGCGGATGCTGCATCCGGCAACATTGCGCCTGCCATTTTGAGAATACGCCAGTTGTTTTACGGTTTGTAACCCGCGGAACAGTCCTTCTTCGGTTAAAGCGGAAAGAATCAGCGAATCGGATGTTACATCCAATGTGTAGGCTTCGTTTTCATTCAGCGGAATCTCATCGAGTTGCGGAACAATCCGCTGCACAAACCGGCTGCTGCTGTCGGCCATATTAAATGTCTGATCATTCCACTCAATGCTCTGTGGCTTCGGAATTAATGGAGGCTGAACGGATTTTTCAGAATTGCACCTACCAAATAAAAAGGCAGTAATAACAATCAGAAAAATTGCAATATGTTTTGAGTGAATATTCACAATGATTTACTTTAGCGCACCTTTCAGCAACTCTTCAACGGGAACCTTTTGAAAATAAAGCTCTTTGGCTCCTTCGTATAAAATGCCCACGGTATTTTCATCCACCATGGTCATGCAGGAATAACCAAAACCCTGCTTTTCATTCAGCAAAACCTGGTATTCTTCGGGCCAGGTATGTCCCTGGTCAAGACTGGCTTTGATGGTCATGTTTATACGGGCCTCTTTATCGTTGGGGTTGGAGAAGAACAGCACTTGTTGTTTTTGGCCTTCCGCTTCCACATACGTATCAATTATGCTGGCCATGCAGTTGGGCTCTTGCAATGCTGAATTGGAGGACGGATGGATTGTCCAGGTTTCGCCCAAATCGCTGGTAACGGCTACTGCCCGTCCGTTGGTTTCATCTTTCACGCGGCGGTTGAGGTCGTCGCGCATGTTGAGCATCAGGCTGCCGTCAGCCAGTTGCACTACCTGTGCCTCGGTGGTATTGGGCTTGGCGCCGGTGCCAACGTGCCAGGTTTCGCCGCCGTCTTTGTTGTAAACGATGGTGGAATGAGCGGTATACTGTCCTCCGTCAAGCGCTTTTTCGCCAATGTCGGCTTTAAACTGCGCCGGAAAAACCAGTGTACCGTCGTCTAATGTGATTCCTGCACCCGGACCCTGAAAAAACAATTGCCAGGCAGGGTCTTTAATCTGTTCGGTAATGTTTATGGGCTCCGACCAGGTGAGGCCGTCGTCGGTACTTTTTACCAGCACAAATTGCCCGGTTTCGGTGGGTTTCATCCCCGGTTTCGACGCCCACCAAAGCATGTCGGTTTCGGAAAAGCCGCTAATCCAAAGTGCAGCCACCCAAATGGTTCCGGTGGTGTGGTCGTACAAAACTGCCGGGTCGCCAATGCCGTTCAGGCGTTCAGGATTTCCGCCCCATTCGCCCATGTCCATAATCACGCGCATGGGTTCCCAGTTTTGTCCGCCGTCGGTGCTGCGGCTCATGCCCACGTCAATATCTTCCTGCAAATCTTTGCTGTTGTTGTACCGGTTATCATAAACGGCAATGAGCGTTCCTTCGTTGGTGGTTACCATTCCAGGAATGCGGTAGGTGTCGCAGTTGTCCTGTCCGGCAGCACGAACCACCTTGGCCGGGCGGAAAGTAAATTCAGAACCGGTTTCGAGGTTCAACACAGAGCCATCATCAAACCGAAGTTCGACATTTTGAATGGAAAAACTTTCGGTAAGAACTGCGTCATCTTTCACCTGAAAACCGAAAGAAAGGGTATGGTTGCCGGGGCCGATTTCGGCTGTTGCATCCACTTCTGCACTATTGTCCTGCAGTTGCAAACCGTTACCTGCAATGGGTTCGAATTGTTCTTCGCCATCTTTTAAGTGATTAATGTTAACTGTTTCCAGCATACCGGAACTACTTCTTTCGCCAAAATAAAATGTTGTAGTGGCTAATTGGTAGGTTTTCCCGCTATCGGGTACGGAGATTTTAACATGCAGTACATCCGGATTTTCGCGGCTAACAAACAACGGAACGCGATTGAGATGGATTGAACTGGTGCTGAATTCAGGCACTTTCTCTTCTTTTCCGCAAGAAAATAAAACGGTTGTCAAAAAAAATAAAACGAATAATTTGTTCATTTCGATTTGCTTTACTGAGCTTTGAAAATAGTGAAAAATAAGAGAATTGAAGGCCCGTTTGAGCCTTCAATTCATAAAAAAACCAACCTATGAAAAAAATTGTTTTTCTGCGGTATAAACTAATATCCTTCGGTTTGTGTGAGTTCTGAATCGTTGGCCAGCATCGACTGTGAAATCGAGTAGTAAATTTTATAGGCCTCTGAAGCGTCGAGTGTGGCCACTTCGTTGAAAACGATTCCATCGCCTGCGCGAACCAAATCCCACCACCTTTTGCCTTCGCCAATAAATTCTTTGTAGCGCTCGTCGAGAATGGCTTTTTTGTTTTGTTCATACGAACCGTTTGTAAACTCGTGTCCGTCAAAATTATCGCCGTAAGCCCGTTCACGAACCCTATTAATTTCTGCAGAGGGATCCTGTCCGAGATTATTTTTCGCTTCAGCCAGCATCAACAATACATCGGCGTAACGGTACACCGGAACATTATTGAAGCTCCAGCGCGAACCATCGTCACCAATAATGCCAAGAAATTTATTCAGAACTGAGCCTTGATAGCTGGGGTTTCCGGCCTGATAAGGAATATGAACATTTCCATCTTCGTACACGCGAAGAAACGTGTTCCGGCGTTGGTCCAGGGTATCATCCAGCAACAAAAGCGATTTGTCTGATGCGCCGTAACGGCTTAATCCGTTTACAACAAAACCACTCAGCGAATTGCCGTTTTCGTCATACAAAACATCAATATCCACAGCCCTGGTGGTAAAATAGGTTCCGTAAAAATTGCTTGCCTGATCCTGCTGGTAATCCAGTGTGAAAATAAATTCGTTATTGTTCTCATTTTGCTGTCCCCAGAGGTTGCTGTAATCAACAAGGTCGAAGCCGGTTATCTGTTCCAGTGCAGTTTTTGCCTCATTGAAATCGGAATTACCTCCACCGAGCACTTTTCCCGACCACAAATAGGCATCGCCTTTAAGTGCGAGTGTTGCCGCCTTCGACCAGTAAATTCTTTTACCTTGCCATAAACTGTTGTCGTTTCCAAAATAGTTCAGCGAAGTTTCAATATCGTCTTTTACCAATTGCATAACTTCACTTTTTGGCGCACGTGGTTTTTTCAGTTTTTCCAAATCCACTTCCAAAAGTGGTTCGGTGCTAATGGGTACATCGCCCCAGGCCTTAAGCATGGTGTAATAAATTTGCGCCCTCAAACCGTAAACCTGGCCAAGCATGTGATTTTTTTCGGCTTCGCTTTTAAACGGCACGTCGGGTGCACTTTTTATAAAATCGTTTATGTAATGAAGCAATCCGTAGAAATTTGCCCAATTGCCAAAATGCACGATGGAAGTGCTGATATTATTGGCAACTAATTCGATGTCGTTGGGCGAATTGGCAAAAGTGTTTCCACCCCAAACATCAGAGCGAACTTCGCCCATACGCCAAAGGGTGAAATCGTAGTTGCGGTAGCTGGCATAAATACCGGTGTGGGCTGCTTTGGCAGCTTCTTCGGTGTCCCAGAATCCATTGTAAGTCAACTGACTTTCAGGTTGCATATCGAGTTCGCATGAACCCAGAAAAGCAACGGCTATTAATAATATGATGTATTTCTTCATAATTCCCAATTTTTAAAAGTTTACGTTTACGCCTAAAGTGATTGTGCGCGGCAGCGGGAACCTTCCCATGTCGATTCCATCACCTGATTCTTCGGGTGAACTTCCGGAGAAACCGTTAAAATAGGCCAGATTGGAACCTGAAAGGTAAAGCCTCATGTTTTTAACAAGATTATTTACGATTTCTCCATCGAGGTTGTAACTGAGCGTAACTTCGCGCAAGGCCAGATAGTCGCCTTTTTCCCACATCCTTGAACTGCTTTGGTCCATGGAACCCTGGTCGAAACCGGCAGCCAGGTGGTTACGCTGGCGGTCAACCAGTGTAAATATCGGAATATCAGCATCCGGATTATCTGGTGTCCAGGTATCTCTGATTTCCAGCGGTCCGTTCTGGTTTCCCTGAGTTTGTGAAATTCCCTTAACCCGGCGACCATTGATAATGTAATGACCAAGAGTGAAATCGGTTTTCACATACAGATTAAAGTTTTTATAGCTGAAATCAGATGTTAAACCTCCGGTAAAATCAGGAGTTCTTCTTCCAATAACTTCACGGTCGAGGTAATTGATTACGTTATCGCCATTCAAATCTTTCCAGCGGGTATCGCCTAAAAAGCGGGTATCTTTATCCTGTGCAAACTCCACAATTCTGCCAGCGTGTTCATCAATATCGGCCTGTGTTTTATACACACCTTCAAACACATAGGCGGTAACCACATCGTAACCCACACGTTCGCCTTCCTGTAAACCACCAACGTATATTGTTCCGCCGGTTGCCGGGTCGTAAATTTCAGTTCCTCCCTGCCTGTTTTTCTCCACTCCGTTGTCGGGAAGCTGTTTGGCAAAGTTACGTACCCGGTAATAAGTAAGTCCAAGATTCCAGTTTATATCTGCTGTTTTTACTACGTTGGCATCCAGCTCCAGTTCAATACCGCGGTTTTGCAACGTACCGTTATTGGTTTGAATGGATGAAAATCCTGTCCACAGCGGAAGGGTTAATCCGGCCAGTTTATCCTGAACGTCGCGGATAAAGAAGTCGGAAATCAGACTCACACGGTTATCGAACAAACCAACATCCAGCCCCATGTTCAGGGTTGTTGAGCGTTCCCACCTCAAATCGAGCAGAGGAAGTCCGTTGTTGGCATAACCGGTTTGCGTATCGTAAACAGCGGTTTGACCGTAGCTTCCGAACACGCCGAAGTTGCTCAAAATGTCGATGTTTCCGTTTACACCGTAACTCACCCTCGGTTTTAATTTGCTCACGATATCGTTCACCTTCGACCGTTGGAAAAAATCTTCGTTGTGCACATTCCACCCGGCAGAAACCCCGGGGAAAAAGCCGTATTTATTGTTCCCAAGTCGTGAAGTTCCGTCGTAACGGAAGGTTAGGCCAAACAAATATTTATAGTCAAAATCGTAATTGGCCTGGCCAAACAACGATGCAATTTCGTATCCTGTTCTCGAAGAACTTGGAATACCGGCAGCTTCAGAACCCACATTCATGGTATAAATCAGGTCGGTAGGCGACAAACGGGTAGCAGCACTAAAAGCGAAATATTTTTCCACAAAATATTCAGTTCCCACCAGTGCAGTTACGTTGTGTACCCCGGCAAACGAATTGCGATAATTTAACATGGCAGTTACCTGATTGCGAAGTGTGCGTGCGTGCGATGCTGCGGCACGTCTTTCAGTATTCAAACTTCCGGAATTAAGGTAAGCTTTATTAAACGATTCGTTGGAATTGTTAATGGTGAAATGGCTTCCACGAGCGGTCAGTGTAAAGTTTTTCAGGAAAGTATAATCAAACTGAACGGAACCCGTTAGTCGTTGTTCCAAATTCGAACGAACAAATTTATCCTGGTAATAAAGCGGGTTACCAAAGCCCAGGTACGTTCCGGGATGATAATCATCTGAAAGACTTCCATCGGGATTATTGTAGTAAATGCGCGAAGTAGGCGACAAACCGGCTGTCCGCTGAAACAGGTTATATTCAGAATCAAACGGTAACGCCTGGCTCGAATGCGCATAAATAATGTTGGATGACACTTTTAAAGCTTCCGACAATTTATATGAAGCATTAAAGGTTCCTGAATAACGGTCAAAGTCAGAACCAAAAACCAGCCCTTTGTCATCCAGAAAACCCAGCCCCAGATAGTAAGTTCCTTTGTCGTTTCCGCCATCGAAGGACAATGTATAATCCTGTGCGTAGCTGTCCTGATAGAACAATTCATTCATTTTATTTTCCTGGAAAATAAGCATGGTTCCCGGATTTACAGGATCTTCCATGGTTTGCCACCCTTCGTAATCGAGTAAATAGCGATTGTCATCCGATAAAACCATAGTGGTGTAAAGCGAATTGGTGGTATTGTTTCCTGTACCGGCAGCATTTGCTCCCGTTAAGAACTGATTCAACCAGGCATAGCCCATCACATCCTGAGCGTGTTTAATTGCCAACCGGTTAAAATGTACATAATCTCTCGCACCCAGATAATCCATTGGGTCTTCGCGACGCTGATTGCTGATAAATTTTGCTCTGAGGCTTACGTTTGAAGTACCGGCTTTTCCTTTTTTGGTTGTAACCAGAATAACGCCGTTGGCAGCCCTTGCCCCTTAAATGGCTGTAGATGCGGCATCTTTCAAAACCTCCATTGATTCAATATCGTCGGCGTTCAAGGCATAGAATGAACCAGGCACTCCGTCAATGAGAATAAGCGGACTACCTGTTCCCGAGAAGCTGGTACCCCCGCGAACCACCATGCTGGGCGTAGAACCCGGCTGACCGGTGGTCTGGGTTACTTTTAAACCGGCAATGGTTCCCTGCAATGCAGTTGCGGCATTTGAACGCGGAACACTTTCCAGGTTTTTGGTATCCAGTTTAGAAATTGAGGTGGTCATCTCGGCACGCGACTGGGTGCTGTAACCCGTTACCACAATTTCTTCCAATGCTGTGGTGCTTTCCTGAAGCGTCACATTCAACATAGTAACACCATCAAGAGCTACCGCTTTTCTGGAATACCCAATCATGGAAAATTCCAGTTGATTGTTTTCTTCAGGAACGGTAATACTAAAGTTACCGTCAAAATCGGAAATTGTACCCATTGTTGTACCGGAAATAACAATGGAAACTCCGGGGAGAGGCTCTCCGGTAGCTGCATCAGTAACCGTTCCGGTAATGTCTTTTTGGGCAAATACTTGTCCGCTAAGAAGCATTAACACTGCAACCCAGCGAAATTTTAGCATTTTTTGCATGAAACTTTTCATAAGCTACTTTTTTAATAATTTTATTTCTATATTTGCATTATGTCCTACATAATACCATGCAAATATATTAATTAATTTTTATTTGCAAAATTTTTTTGAAATTTGTAGGAATTTTTAGAACCGCTTAAATCAGCTAGTATATTGTAAGATATGAATTCACAAGGCACAGCAGAATATTTAGCAACCATTGATACCCGCAGCCTGGTTGACAAGGTTGAAATGAACCTGATTGATTTTTTTATTAAAAAAGAGTATAAACCCGGCGATGTGATTCCCAAAGAAATGGAACTGGCCAGTGCCATGGGCGTTAGCCGCACTGTAGTACGTGAGTCCTTAACACGGTTGAAAACACTGGGAATTATTGAGGCGGTGAAACACAAGGGTACAATTATTAAAAGTCCAGATCTTTCAGCGCTTTTGGGAAAGTCGATGATTCCGCGTATGCTGGACAACAGTACCTTAAAGGATATTTTTGAACTTCGTCTGGTAATAGAAATAGGAATGGCCGACCTGATTTTTCAACATATAACCCCGGAAGATATTACCGAACTGGAGCGAATCATCAAAATTGAACCTGAAAAATCGGATGATGTGCTTTTTGATATTGAGCACGAAATAAAATTCCACGGAAAATTATATGAAATTGCCAAAAACGAGACGCTGAAAAAATTCCAACAGATTCTCCTGCCGGTATTTAACTACATGTACGACAGTGGCCTGGTTAACAAACCCATTCAAAGAAAAACCCACGTTTCACACCAGGGATTGGTAGATGTTTTAAAAAACGGTACGGCTGACGAATTTCGCTCGGCTATGAGAAAACATTTGGAGAACCATTTTCAACGGTTATATGAATAATCTTGACAATTCTAATTGCCTCCGCAGTTTGCCCTTTCGTATTTTTCCATTAAATCGGTAATCAGGAGCAATTCTTTCAGGTCTTCATCGGTTTTCTGCGATTCGCATAATTCGATAAAGCGGTTGAGGGCTTCCCGGTACTCTTCTTCTGTTTCTATTTCGGTAATTCTTTGCATACAAAATTAATGAGCATCAAGCCAGTTTTCTGCGGCACTCATTTCCACTGTAAGTGGCACCTCAAGTTCAACGGCATGTTCCATTTCGTCTTTTACAATTTGTTTTACTTTTTCCAACTCGGTTTTATAAACATCAAAGTTCAATTCATCGTGTACCTGCAAAACCATTTTCGATTTCAACTTTTCATTTTTGAACTTTTCAAATATGTTTATCATAGCCACTTTAATTATGTCTGCAGCCGAACCCTGAATGGGCGCATTTATTGCGTTCCGTTCCGCCATTCCACGCATCACCGCATTGGCTGAATTAATGTCATTTAAATAACGCTTTCGTCCTTTAATTGTTTGCACGAACCCTTTCTTTCCTGCCAATTCTATTTGTTTATCCATGAATGCTTTAATCTTCGGGAAGTTTTCGAAATAACCGTCGATTAATTCTTTGGCTTCGGTACGCGGAATATTCAGCCGTTGTGCCAAACCAAAAGCCGAAATACCATAAATAATTCCAAAGTTGGCGGTTTTTGCTTTGCGTCGCATCTCAGAAGTAACTTCATTTTCAGGAATCTTATAAATCTTAGCGGCTGTTATGGCATGAATGTCTTTTCCTTCGTTGAACGCTTTCAGCATCTCTTCGTCCTGACTCAACGCCGCCATAATCCGCAGTTCAATTTGCGAATAATCGGCTGAAAGGAAAGTGTGCTCCGCATCAGATGGAATAAACGCCCGCCGGATTTCTCTTCCGTTTTCGTCGCGGATAGGGATGTTTTGCAGGTTGGGATTTACTGAACTTAACCGTCCCGTTGATGTAATAGCCTGGTTGTATGATGTATGCAATTTTCCTGTTTTTGAGTTTACCAGTAAAGGTAATGCTTCCACATAAGTTGAGAGCAGCTTTTTCAATCCACGGAATTCCAGAATCTTATTGATGATAGGATGTTTATCGGCCAGTTTTACCAAAACTTCCTCGGAGGTGGAATACTGTTTGGTTTTTGTTTTTTTGGCACTTCCTTCCGGCGAAATTTTCAGTTTTTCAAAAAGAATGGGGCCCATTTGTTTGGGTGATGAAATATTGAACTCTTCTCCTGCCAGGTCAAAAATCTCCTTTTCAACCTGAATAATTTGTTCGCGCAATCTTACAGCGTATTCCTTCAACACTTCGGTATCCAGTTTTACACCGGCCTGCTCCATGTGCACCAGTACCGGAACCAGAGGCATTTCAATAGTTTCAAACAGTTCGCGCATTTCATATTTGTCCAGTTCGGGGTCGATGGCATCTTTCAGCCTGAACGTCAAATCGGCATCTTCGCAGGCATAGTCGCGCAGTTTTTCGTTGGGAACCGACCGCATATTCAACTGATTTTTCCCCTTTTTACCAATGAGGCTTTCGGTATGTACCTTTTCATAATTAAGATAGATTTCGCACAAGTGGTCAAGGTTGTGTTTCTGTTCGGGTTGAATAAGATAATGAGCCAGCATGGTATCGTACAGTTTTCCACTCACCTCAATGCCGTAATTTCCAAGCATCAGCATATCGTATTTTAGATTTTGCCCGATTTTCATGATGTTTTCATCGGCAAAAACTTCCCTGAATTCATCCAGCACCTTTTGGGCTTCGTCCCTTTTTTTAGGGAGTAAAACACAATAGGCTTCGTGCTTGCGAAAAGCAAACGACATACACACAATTTCAGATGAATGCGTATCGAGCCCGGTGGTTTCGGTGTCAAAACAAAATGCATCTGTAATTGAAAGTTCTGCACGCAGGCTTGCCCGCTGCATTTCGTTTTCAACCAGATAATACTGATGGGGAACTGTTTCGATGTTTTCCTTTTTGGTTGAGATCGGCTGAGTAGTTTCTACTTCGCCAAATAACGTTTGCTGAACAGCTTTGTCGGCTTTTACTTCCTCCAGGTTGAGGCGTTCGGCCAGAGTCCGGAATTCCAAATCCTGAAAGATCGCTTTTAACGCCTCCTTGTTTATTTCATCGCGGGTAAGGCCTTTTTTATCGAATTCAATAGGAACATCCTGGATAATAGTAACCAATTTGCGTGAAAGGTAAACCTGTTCTTTAAATTCCAGCAAATTCTCTTTTTGTTTGCCCTTCAGTTTGTCGATGTTTTCATAAATTCCGTCAATACTACCAAATTCAGCAATAAGCTTTTCAGCCGTTTTCGGACCAATACCCGGACAACCGGGAATATTGTCGGAACTGTCGCCCATTAATCCAAGAATGTCAATAACCTGTTCTGTATTTTCAATTCCGAAATTCTTTTTTACCTCTTCAATTCCCCAAACCTCAGCAGTACCGCCACTTTTGGCCGGTTTATACATTCGAATATGATCTTCCACCAACTGTGCATAATCTTTATCAGGAGTCATCATGTAGGTATCGAATCCCTCTTTTATCGCTTTTTTTGCCAGTGTACCAATCACATCATCAGCTTCAAAACCTTCCATTTCAATAATCGGAATATTGAAAGCTTCGATAATCTTACGGATGTACGGAATCGACCTCCTTAAATCCTCGGGCATAACTTCACGGTTGGCTTTGTACTCTTTAAATATTTCGTGCCTGAAAGTTGGGGCATTTACATCGAAAACCACGCCAATATAATGCGGATTTTCGTTTTCGAGCAACTGAACCAGGGTATTCACAAAACCCAGCATAGCAGAAGTATTCACCCCTTTCGAGTTGAAACGCGGGTTGCGGATAAAAGCAAAGTAACTGCGGTAAATCAATGCATAGGCATCAAGCAAAAAAAGTTTTTTTGGGTTGTTTTCAGTCATAATCAATTTATTTGAACACAAATTTAAAAAAATTGCCGGTGAACGGTCGATTCCATTTATCGGGATTTATAAAAGCAACAAATCAACGTTGAATATTCCGCTTAATCCCTTAGAATATTTTTCTGACACCCGGAATTTTTTTAATAAGCCAGGCCAGTACAAAACAGGCAGTTAATGCAAGAGGCGCCAGCACAATAAATTTCATCAGCGGCGAATTTTGCCAGCCGGCAAACGCAATACTGATGGCAACAATTACCGGAGCATGAAAAACAAAAACCCCGTAAGCGCTGTCGGATAATTGCCGGGCGAAATTTCCCTGCCGGTTTACAAATTTTTTAGCCATTCCCAAAAGACCAAATATCAGGGAGAAACCCAACACCTGTTCCAAAATGGCATAGCCTGCACTTTGCCAGGTACCCCGGCCCATAAACAAATCAGCCTCTTCGAAAGACCCTCCCAAAATAAAAATCGACGGGAATACAATAAATAAAATAAACTGGGCAAACAGAAACCAATTTCTTCCGGTTTTAAAAGTGATTGAATCGAGCCAGTTATTTTTGTAAGCTACAATTCCCAAAACAAAAAGAAAAATATACTGCAAAAAAAACGGGAACTGAAAATTGGTAAACGGCATACTCCATCCAACAGGAAGCCAAATGCGAATAACGTATTGAAGAAAACCTGTTATGATTGCAGCCAATAGAATGGTAAACGTTCCGGGGAAAGGAATTTTCCGGTTCACTTTTAACGGTTTTACCAATAAAAATATTAGTGTAAAAAGCAGTAATGCTTCCACAAACCATAAGGGTCCAAAACCAGTTCCTTTTTGATTTATCCAGAAATCAACCAACGAAACCTCATTGTCCTGAATAAAACGATTAAGAAGAAAAACAGTGAGAGGAGACAAAATAAAATAGAACAGCAGGAGCGGAATTCCCAACCGGATTAATCTGTCTTTTAAAAACCTGCCGGTTCCTTTTCGTTTCAATGAGGGCAAAATAAAAAAGGCCGAAACAAAAAAGAACATTCCCATAAAAAACGACTGGTTGGTGAGCACAAACATCAGCATGGGAATAATTTCCGGAAACCCGGCCTCGGTTTCGTTATAATACCAGTCGCCGGGAGCGCCATAAGTAATGGAAAGGTGGTGCAGTACCACCAGGCTTATAAGGAAAATCCGGAGGTTATCGATGTACCAAAGGCGTGAAGGTGTATTCATATTAAAAAAAAATTAGTCATACCATCATTTTAAATGATAGTATGACCAATCCAAAAATAATTACACTTTGGGTAATTCCCAGGGAGCGCGGTATTGAGGTACCAAATAGCTATTGGCATCATCGTCGCCAATGAATTTGCTGTTATCAGCATCCCAGTATAACCGGCGACCGGTTTTAAAGGCAATGTTTCCAAGGTGGCAAACACGGGCTGTGTTGGCCGCAATTTCAATACTGGTATTAGGCACTTTGTCCCGGTCTTTAATACAGTCGATGAAGTTTTTCATGTGGTTGTTCAAACCCTGACCATCGCCTTTTTGCAGTTCCACCCGTTCCATGGCCGGGTTGTCGCCGCCTTCGGGAATCACTTCCCAGCCACCACGGTCAACCACCAGCGTTCCGTTATTGCCCACAAAACCAACACCATGCGAGCGACCGTAGTAACCACCGTCAATTCCAATTCCGTGGTCCCACAGCATGGTGTAGCCGTCGAATTCATATAATGCCTGCTGGGTATCAGGTGTTTCACAGGCATCTTCCGGGTAGGCAAATTTGCCGCCCATGGCCATCACCGATTTGGGCGCTTTGGCGTTCATCCCAAACAAAGCATAATCGATGATATGCACGCCCCAGTCCGTCATCATTCCGCCTGCATAATCCCAAAACCAACGGAATGTGAAATGAAAACGGTTTTTGTTGAACGGACGTTTTGGCGCGGGCCCCAGCCAGAAATCATAATCAACACCAGCCGGAACTTCGCTGTCGGGAACAACAGGAACGGATTTCATCCAGCCCTGGTACGACCAGGTGCGAACACTACGAATTTTTCCCAGTGCTCCTGAATGAACAAATTTTACCGCATCCTGCCAGTGTTTGTCGCTGCGTTGCCACTGCCCTACCTGCACCACGTTTCCGTAGCGTTTGGCAGCGCGTTCCATAATGTTCAACTCTTCGATGTAATTGGCCAGTGGTTTTTCACAAAAAATGTGCTTTCCTTCCTGGGCCGCATTCACAAACGGAATGCAGTGCCAGTGATCGGGTGTTCCGATGATGATTAAATCGATTCCGGGCTCTTCCAGCAGCTTCCGGAAATCTTTAAAACCTTTGGGTTTGTATCCCTGAATTTTTTCGGTGTCGGCAATACGCTGATTTAATACGTTTTCATCCACATCGCAAATGGCAGCACATTCGGTATTGGGTTGGCGAAGAAATGCCTGGAGATCAGAAAATCCCATTCCTTTTGCACCAATTAATCCACATACCAGTTTTTCGTTGGCTCCCATACATGAAGCCAGTGGCATTGAAGCAGTTGCACCCACCGCAGCGGTGGCAAGTGCCGACTTCTTAATAAAACTTCTTCTGTTTGTCATATTCGTAAAGATTGCTGGAAGTCAGAAGTCCGAAGTCGGAAGATAAAAAAAGCACGAAATCTTATATCTGAATTCCATTGGATTTTAGTTAATATTTTGCCCGAAGCGCGAAGCTGGAAGTCGGAAGTTAATACCAATTCAAACTTCTGACTCCCGACTTCTGACTATTTCTCCTTCTGCATGGCATCGTCAAATGCCACATCTGATGGTTCAAAATCGATATTTTTTACAAACTGGCAGGCTTCGGTGGCGCCAGCTTCGCGGTTCATGCCGCTGTCTTCCCATTCTACTGAAAGTGGTCCGTTGTAGCCGATGTCATTCAGTGCACGGATAATGTTTTCGAAATTCACCTTCCCACGACCGAGGCTGCGGAAATTCCAGTAGCGACGGTTGTCGCCAAACTCAGAATGGCCACCGAAAACTCCAATTCCCATGGGAACATCGCTCCAGTAGGAATCTTTCATGTGCACGTGGAAAATGCGATCTGCAAATTCGTAAATGAATTTCACATAGTCAACATGTTGGTAACCAAAGTGGCTGGGATCGTAATTAAACCCGAAAGCGGGATGGTTATTCAACGCTTTTAATGTAAGATGTGCGGAGTGGATGTCGAAGGCAATTTCAGTGGGGTGGGCTTCCAAAGCAAATTTCACCCCTATTTTCTGAAATTCATCCAGAATAGGAATCCAACGTTCAGCAAACTCTTCAAAACCTTTTTCAATCCTTCCTTTCGGAACGGGTGGAAACGAGTAGAGCATGTGCCAGATTGGACTTCCGGTGAAACCAATTACTGTATCGAGGCCCAGCATTTTAGCCACTTTAGCCGTTTTTATTACTTCCTCTGCTGCCCGTTGCCGAACACCTTCCGGGTCGCCATCGCCCCAAATGTAGTCGGGCAAAATTCCTTTGTGGCGCTCGTCAATTGGGTCAGAAACACATTGCCCCACCAAATGGGTGGAAATGGCAAAAAGTTTCAGTTCGTATTTTTTCAACAGCGCTTTCCTTTCGTCGCAATAGGCCTGATCGGCTTTGTCGATTTCCATGTGGTCGCCCCAGGTGCAAAGTTCAAGCCCGTCGTAGCCAAACGATTTGGCTTTCTGACAGATTTTTTCAATGGGAAGATCAGCCCATTGTCCGGTAAATAATGTTACTGGTCGTGACATATTCTTTAGTTTTATAAGCCTCTCCCCCAGCCCCTCTCCCAAAGAGAGGGGAGAAAGAAATGACCTTGGTTTTTATCAATTATTATCGTATTTCTTTGTTTGAAACCCCTAATTCTCCCCCGCCAGCTGGCGGGGAGTTAGAGGGGGCTGCTCTTACTCTTCAAATTTCACCCATTTTATGTTATCATCGTAACCGGCTTTTACCACAGTGTCAATGAACTGCATTCCGCGGATACCATCTTCCACGCCGGGGAAGTCAAGCATTTCAGCAGAGGGCTCTGTGCCATCCATATTCGCCATAACAGTCATGGCAAAGTTGCGGTAAATGTTGGCAAAGGCTTCAAGATAACCTTCCGGGTGGCCGCCGGGTGTACGCGTATTGTGCGCGGCAATGGCGCTGTTCATGCTTGTACCAACGCGCAAAATCTGAACAGGTTTGTCCGTCCATTTCAGAATAAGTGTGTTGGGTTCATGCTGGAACCATTCCAGTCCGCCCTTTTCTCCATACACCCTTATTTTGATGGCATTCTCTTCGCCGGCAGCCACCTGGGTAGCTATTAAAACACCACGGGCGCCATTTTCAAAGCGAAGCAGGGCTGCCCCGTCGTCATCGAGCAGGCGGTTTGGTACAAAAATATTCAGCTCGGCACACAGTTCAGTAACTTTCAATCCGGTAATGTATTCGGCCAAATGGTGAGCATGGGTTCCAATATCGCCCATACAGCCGGCTTTCCCCGAGCGTTTCGGGTCGGTTCGCCACGATGCCTGCGCATTGCCCTGGTCTTCCACTTTTGCCGACAGCCACCCTTGCGGATATTCCACGTAAACCTTACGGATTTTCCCCAACTCTCCATCGGCTACCATTTGTTTGGCATGTTTCACAGCCGGGTAACCCGAGTAAGTGTGGGTCAGTGCCAGTGTCAGGCCGGTTTCTTCCAGCTTTTCTTTCAGCTTTAAAGCTTCTTCGAGCGTAAAGGTAATGGGTTTGTCGATGACCACATGAAAACCGTTGTCCAGTGCCATAATAGCTGGATCGAAGTGTACAAAGTTTGGAGTAACTATCGAAACAAAGTCCATCCGTTCGCCTTCCGGAAGCTGTGCTTCCTTTTCAAACATTTCCCGGTAGGTTTCATACACGCGGTTTTCAGGCAGATAATACAATTTCCCTGATTCTTTTGAAATTTTCGGATCGACACTGAAACAGCCGCAAACCAGTTCAATCTGGTTATCCATAAATGCAGCCAGACGATGAACTGCTCCGATAAATGCATCTGTTCCGCCGCCAACCATTCCCATTCTGAGTTTTCTATTCATAACTATTATTGTTTATGTTGATTTAGAAAAAAAATTGACCCTAAAATTAGCAACTCTTTTAGAAGGAAACAAGCGTGAATTCAAAAAAGCCTTGCCTTGCATGAAAATCGGGAACAATTCATTATTTTAGCCCATTCATATTTAAATACAATTAAAACCAATAAACCATGGAAAGAAGGAATTTTATTAAAAATGCGGCAGCCAGTGGAATGGCAGTGGCAGGACTTGGTAGTGTTTTTGGCGCAACGGAATCAGAATCTGTTATGTCGAATGAAACCAAATTTAAATTGAACTACGCTCCACACTTCGGTATGTTTAAAAACAGTGCCGGCGATGATTTGATTGACCAGCTAAAGTTTATGGCCGATCAGGGTTTTACTGCTTTTGAAGATAACGGGTTGCTGGGACGTGATGTGGCAACTCAGACAAAAATTGGTGAAACCCTTGAAAAACTGGGAATGACAATGGGGGTTTTTGTTGTTCCAAAAGGTGGAAATATGGCCAATACCCTTGCGGCAGGGAAAAAGGAAAATGTTGATATTTTCCTGGATGGATGCCGCCAATCGGTTGAAGCTGCAAAACGCGTTAATGCCAAATGGATGACCGTGGTGCCGGGCGCATTTGAGCGCAGATTACCCATCGGAATTCAGGATGCCAACGTTATTGAAGCACTGCGCCGGGGTGCCGAAATTTTGGAACCACATGGATTAACTATGGTTTTGGAACCACTTTCCGACTCGCCTGATTTGTATTTGCAAACATCAGATCAGACGTACTTGATTTGCAAAGCGGTGAACAGTCCGGCCTGTAAAATTCTGTATGATATATACCACATGCAGAAAACCGAGGGCCACCTGATTCACAACATCGATCTCACATGGAATGAAATTGCCTATTTCCAGGTAGGCGATAATCCGGGACGAAAAGAACCCACAACCGGCGAAATCAACTACAAAAATGTGTTTAAACACATCTACGACAAAGGGTTTAAAGGTGTGGTAGGCATGGAACACGGTAACGCTGAACCAGGTACTGAAGGAGAAATGAAACTGATTAAAGCATATCGAGAAGTGGATTCGTTTGAAGTATAAAACATCCATGAAAAAGAAACGAACTCCGGCCGGCAAAATTATTATTGGTTTTGTCGGTTTAATTTTCCTGCTTTATGGATTTTTTTTAGCTGTGTTATGGCTGGCCGGCACTCCGGCACGAGCAAAAATTACCAGTTTCCGCCGCGAGATGGGCGAAAGAAACGAGACCATCAGAAATCAATACACGTATGTTTATGCGTATGAATTTAGCGTAGCCGGGAAAACCTACTCCGGCAATTCAAAAAAAATACAGGATTCGGTATTTTTAAAAAATGACGGAAACACTTTTATTACAGTACATTATTTAAAATGTTGCCCGTTTTTAAATGGACCTGAAACCAATTTTACACCAAAATACAAGTTGCTGATTTACTTTGGCATTGCTGCAGTTTTGTTTTATTTTGTTTCGAAAATGAAATAAAACTTTTATTTTTTGTTTGAACTTCTTAACCGTTCAACAATTGGCTTCGGGTCGAAATTTTCGGGCAGCGGAAATTTAATTTCATGGGTGTGCCGCCAAGTGAGGTCGGTGTAATAGTACGCGAGATAAATTCCATGAAAAGGTTCTTTTATGGCTTTTACCTTTGAAAAGCCGGAAAGCGGATAATCCCAGTTGTGAAAATACCCGTTAAAATAGGCGTATTTTTCACCAATCAGAATTTGATTGTCTCCTTTCAGGTTTTTGCGGTAATAATAAACAGGGAAAAATTTTGAAGCCACAAAAACGACAAAGAAGATTGCGGCCATTATGAACACGAAACCAACGATTTCATCCTTTTCAAGAAAAAACAAAAAGGGAATGGTAATCACCACAAATAAAACCCCAACAACCCACATAACCGCCTTGTTTTTTGCACGGCTTTCGTCGCGGAGGGCGGTGGCGTATTGTTTTTTCATTTCCCCGGTCATTTCGAGGTGTACCAAAAGTTTTTCGCCGCTTTGCAAACTGTCCATTTTTTTGGCGCGGCGCGAAAAAATCAGGCCCACTACAAAAGATGTTATAGTTACAAACGCAGCCAGAAAAGCAAGTGCCCAGGCTCCGGAAAGCGTGTGGCCTTTCACATTTGGGACAATTACCATAATTACACCCAAAAGCGCCAGCACATGAAAAGTACGTGCCGTTGTTCGTTGTTTGTTTTTTATTGTTGAAACCAATTCCTTCATTTTATCCGATAATTAAATTTTATTTTAACAGGGGGCAGCCGCAATTCAGGCAAACATCTTCCTCAATATCGTGCAAAAACGCGCAGGCATTGCAAAAAATAATTTCATCGCCCGATTTGTCGAACTTTTCGTACGATTTTAACCTGGAATGATACCGCACTTTGTCGCCAATTTTATAGTAATTGTAAACTGTGTCGTCGTTTTCTGACCAGATTTCGTGTACTTTCCCGGTTTCGCTTTTTATAAAAACAGTGAACGAATAATGTTCGGCTTTTGTCCTCTGATATTTAATGTCTTTGTAAGTTTTTTTGATTTTTTTGTCGATAACTACGCCGTCCCAGTCGCGGGTTGCCGATTTTGATCTTCCTGAAAAAAAACCAATCACAATAAACATGAGTGCAATAACCAACCCGATTTGCAGCGCCTCCGGGTTATCCATCTCGTCGCTGAAAGCCCCATACATCCAAAACCCGGTAATTGCCAGGGCAGCCAGGATGAGTGAAAACTGAAACTTCCAATTCTTACTGTTTTGCAGGTACTTGTCGAATGCCTGGTCGTGTATTTTGTTCGAATAGGCCATTTATCTATTTTTTCCAAACATGGCTTAACGTAAGTTTCCGGCTCATACATGGATCCTGTACTACCCGAATCCGGAACTCCTCAGGTTCGATGTCAACATTATAACTTCCTTCCACATCTTCACACTGGCTTTTGGGACCGCTAAGCCTGAGCAAGGTGCCGGCAAGTGAATACTTTCCGGTTAAAGGTTCTTCCCCGTCATTCATTTTATCCTCAAACACCCAGGCGCCATCATTTTTAAATGTCCAGTAAAAATAACCGGTCTGTTCATATCCGAATTTCCAGGTACCGACCAAAACATTTGCTTTGAAGCCTGTATTATCAGAATTTGAAATGCCTGCAAGTTGGGCTCCTTCGTATCCGCGCTGGGTAATGGTAGATGCCTGTGTGTATTCGTATTGTTTTCTGAGTTTTTCATCCAGGAGGTCGTATTTTTCTTTTTCAACAAAAACTTCCCGAAGCGAATCTTTTTGATTTTCAACCAGCAAATTGATTCTTTTGATGAGTTCTTTTGATTCGGCAAGCTGTTTAAATCGCGCAGCCAGACCTTTGGCATCGCCCATTGCACCTTGATTAACTCCATCGGTTATATTCCAGTCGAAAACCGTATTCACCACATCTTTCGAAAGTTGGATTGGTGTAACGCCGGGAATTAAAAATTTGATTTGTTCTTCAACCACTGAAATTTGCATGGAGTTAATAATTTTATTCTTTTGCTCGAGCGTTTGAAATTCCAGGTTTAGCGACCAGTTAGAAAGTTCTGTGATATTCGTTTTTAACTGATCAAAACGTGCATCGGTTTGTTTTTTTAGCGGAATGGCATCGTCGGGGAAAGCCGGCGGCTGACCGTATTCTTTTAAAACCCGGGTACTGTGTTCCACCATTTCCAACCGTTGCTGTTCGGTTAAAGCCGGGTCATTCAGCGCTTTCTCCATTTCAGCCTGCGCCTCGAGAACCCAGTTGGTTTCGGTTTCACTTAAAACCTTTTGTGCCAGCAAATTTCCGGATAACCCGAATAAAAAACCAAACAGCAGGAAACCAAAAAATAGTCCATTTAATTTTTTCATTTTTGAAGTCGTAAAACATTATTATTAATAGCCCGAACGGTGTGAATTAGTGTGTTAAAGTAGTTGTCAACTGGTGCTATCAAAACTTTTCCGGTTCCGGTGAACGTGTTTACCAGCCCTTCGCCTGAAATTACGGTTGAAAAAATACCGCTTGTGGCTTTGGTAACTTTTAACTCGATGCCCGAAGTTCGGGCCACGGCAAAACGTCCGTCAACGACCAGTTTATCATTTACCAGTACCATTTCTTCCAGTGGCCCGGCCGAATTAATAATTACTTTTCCGCTTCCGGCAACCACGGTTTGAAACCATTTTTCGCCCGAAAACAGTGCACTGATGGCGCGGTTGGTGTACGCACCCAATTCAACATCAATTTCCGATGCGTAATATGCGCCCTGGTCGAGAATCCATTCATCGTTTTGCAGTTCAAGAATGGTAAATTCGCCAAACGAAGGCTGTAAAAAAACCGTACCTGTTCCGGTGATTACCGGTTTGATAATTTTCTCCTTGGTAATCATCGATTTAAAAATTTTGCCCATTCCCGGAGCATTCGACTGCATTTCAAGGTTTCCTTTCATGTAGTGCATCGCTCCTGCCTCGTAGCGGAATGTGGCATTTTCGAGTTCCACTTTTACCATGTTTAGCCGTTCGCGGTTAATTACATCGAAAGTAACCTGCCCGCCGGTTTGCTGCGTGGACGGCGAAACGGGCTGAACTACCGGGGTTCCGCAATTTCCGCAAAAAGCAGCCCCGGGTTTTATTTCATTTCCACAATTTGAACAGAATGCCATATCTATTTATTAATTTCAAAAGTTATTGATTCTTTTACCCCTTTCGACATTCCGGCAGGAAGTCCGGTGAACCTTTCAGTGCCCTCCACCAGACGCGCCTGAATGGCTACGGGCGCACTCATTTTGCTGCCATCGATAATAACGTATAAATCATATTTTGCTGAAACAGTAAATTTGTATTCTTTATTGGTTTGAGTCTGGCTTGACCCCGGGTACAATTCTTCTTTATCAGAGAAACTTCCTGAACTTGCATAAGTCATTGTGCCAACTTTAGTTCCAAGTCCTGAACCTCCTTTTTGAATGTATTCATCCACTTTTCTCATTTGCTCGATATGGCCTGTTAATTTTACATCGCCTATTTGTTCGTAAACCCCGTTGTTTATATTAAATCCTTTTTTTTCATTATAACTATTGCGTGTTGTATAGCCCGGTATTCGGGTTTCAAAAAATCCGTCTTCGGAAACCACAAAGTTGAAACTGCGAATGGTGAGTAAACGACTCAGCGGATCGTTTAATGCATAGCTGGAGGGCCAGCCTATTTGGTCAGGAGTCTTATTGCTTTTGTGTCCCAGTGTAAAGGCTGAAACATCGGCTTTTTTGCTTTTTGAGCGGACGGCAACTCCTCCAAAATCTATTTCTGCAAAAATATCTGAGCCGGCTTTACCCAGCCTTCCTTCAAACTTTCCGTTAAAGGCAGTAAAAGTATTGATAATTTCGAGGCGGGTATTTTTTATATTTACGGGGCCGTTATATAAAACGGGTTTAGGATATTCTTCGTCGGTTTTGTGAGTAATTTTACCTGTAATCCTGCCATCTTCCTCAATATTTGTAATTTCAACCTGCAAGGCCGGGATAAAAAGTCTTACTGTATGAATACCAGCTTCCTTTATTGCCGGAATCAGGACTTTTGCCTGTGATTCCACACAAGCCTGATCGATATACGGATCAGTACGGTAAAGAGCGAGACCCTTAAAAAACTGCATGTCGGTACACATTTTTACTTCTGTTCCGGCAATTGTGCGGTAATAGTAATAATCATTTTTGTAGGCTGAAGCGCTAAGTTTGGGCGAATCATAAACATAATCGGGATGGGCAATTGGTTTTACGACATTTCCTTTCCAGTCGGTACCTGAAATTGTTTCGTTGGTAAAGAAATTTTTATTTGTAAAAACCGCAAGTTCATGGGCAATTTCATGTACTTTTTTTGCCGTTCTGAATGATTCTTTTAAATCCTCATCAATGGGGCCGCCGTCAAAACCAGCTGTTGAACTTACCGCCATAATTTCTTCGTAGGGGTCGGGATTTCCGAAGTAGGAAAAAATGGGCAAT
Organism: Mariniphaga sp.; assembly: GCF_041687215.1. Lineage (NCBI taxonomy): Bacteria > Pseudomonadati > Bacteroidota > Bacteroidia > Marinilabiliales > Prolixibacteraceae > Mariniphaga > Mariniphaga sp. The sequence goes on along the minus strand of NZ_JAWLCI010000036.1, from coordinate 28,191 downwards.
GGCAGGGAAGGGTGCCCGTCGTTACGAACATGGGCAGGGCAGCCATTGTCGGCAATCATGTGCAATGTTTCTCCGAGCGAGCGCCAGGCTTTCGCCATTAATTCCTTACGCTTGGCAATGTCGGGCTGTTGCAGTGCCGCCATCAGGTATTTTTTCCCGTGCTCCCAGGTATAAATATGCTCAAGTACACCAAAGTTTCCTTGTTCTCCAATTGCCCAGTCAATACCGTTTGTTTCGGGGTTTTTGAGGAACGACTGGGCCCATGCAAACAATTTTGAGTTTACCTGGTCGGTTAAATGGCGCTCTCCTTCGGGGTGGGTCGGATCGTAAAAATGGCGCAAACTGGCTGGTACTTCCGGCACATCGGCTGAATATCCGCCGTGCTCAATCCATTGTTGCGCTGTAATTTCCTGCGATCTCTCCGTGTAGGTCGTGTTTTGTTCACCCACGGAAATATCGCCAACCCGGCTAACTTCCGATGGATTAAACAACCCGGATTCCACAATGAAATCGCCTTTTAGTTTTCCAATATTCAGGTTAAAAACATAGTCCTGAAATTTCACCATTGAAAATTCATACTTGTTATTTATGGAAACAAAACCATCAACAATTATTTTATTGATAGCAGGGTGGCTGGTTTTGTTACCATAACTTAAAAAAAGCAATCCCAAAATAACCGGGAAAGCAATTTTTAATTTTGATTTTATCGTTATCTTTTTCATTTCATTCACTTTAAAATCTTACTAATTTCCACACCCCGGATTCAACTTGTGCAAACTCTGTCGAGAATTTGTTACCATCTTTATCTTCAATGCTATACAAGGCATAAATATCGGTTTTCAAAATTAATTTCTTGGAAGTCAGTGCTTTTGCATACTTTGCCATTTCGGGTTGGATTGCGCTGAATTTCCCTGAATATTTTTTTAGACTTTGAGGGGTTAACAGGTTTTTCAATTGAGTAGTATCCGCTGAGGCAAAAGCTTTTTCAACTAATGTTGTTGTTGTTTTCAATGCTTTTTCTTCATGAAATGAAGCAGGCAAAATTTGTTCGGTTGTTTTATCGCGGTTTTCGGGCAGGTGGCTCACATCGCCCGGCTCAATATCTACAATTCCGGGAATATTGGTGCCGGTTAAACCGTCGTTGTCCTCTTTTTCTGTTTTTTCGGCAATGGTTGCCGGGGTTTCGTCGTTTTCAACAAAAAAAACATTTACCACAAAAATTAACAGGGCCGAAACCAAAACAATAGATAAAAGAATAAGAAGTGTACGGAAGAAACACCCACCCTTCCTTTTTTCTTTCTTTTTCAAAGGTAGAGGAGCTGGGGCCTTTTTGTCGTGATCCGGTTTTGGCCCGCCGCTAATTATTTTCCGTCCTTCTTTGGTTAATTTTGGTTCTTCCGGTTTGGGTTGCGACGGAGGTTTTGGCGGCTCGGTTTTTACAGGTGTCCCACATGCGGAGCAAAATTTCTCGTTCTGTTCAAGAGTTTTTCCGCATTTGGCGCAGCTTCCCGAACCTGTATTTAGTTCAGTGCCGCAGTTGCCGCAAAACCGCGCTCCCGGAGGAATTTCTTTTCCACAATTTGCACAGAATGGCATAACTTATTGATTTATATTTTTATGAATTAATCATCGTCCCAATCTGATTTTCTCCCTTTTTTGCCCCGCATAAACAACCATCCGAAAAAGAAGAAAACAATCATAAATACAGTTCCCATTAAAACATCGGTTAATTTTTTACCGGCCTCGGGATCTACCTGGAACCAGATAATTAGAGCGATAATTCCGAGCAAAACAATTCCGATAATTGTATTTCTGAAAATCTTCCAGACTTTTGAGGTTTTGCCTTTTATCATTTTTCCTGAATAATTGCCTGCAGAACTGAATGTTTGCGGCCCTGACTTTTTATTTTCATCTGGTCCGGGTTCAGTTAATGGAGTTCCGCATTTTTCGCAGTACAATGTCCCTTCCTGATTTTGGTGATTACACGCCAGACACACATTGGCAGCGGTTTGATTGGTGACGGCGTTTCCGCAATGCGGACAAAATTTATCGGATGAATCAACGAGCTTACCACATTTTTCGCAAGATTTGCTCATAGAAGTTCGAGTTTTGGTTTTTTTAGTTTTTAAATTTAAATAAAGTTTTAAAACAAAGATATCTGCTTTTTAAGAGTTTTATAATTTTATCCAGATAATTCAGATTCCAATTATAAAGCAAAACAGTCAAAATAATTTTCCCGGTTTATTTTCTTGTCGTTCTGTTTTTTTTTAGGAAAAGTTTTCCTTCAAGTATTTAAAAAAAAGGGGAAAGCGTAAATTGACTTTCCCTTCGGAACTGTTTAGGATATACTTAAGGACTTCTTATTTATTATTCAGCAAAACGAAAGTACGTGTTCTTTCGAAGCTGGAATGTCCAAACTGTAAATCCAATTTCCAAATCGTATAAATGTTGTATCTTGTATCGCAAATTCAGGAGTATAATTTTACAATTCAAAAGCTATCTAATTAAGTATGATAAGAGACCTGATTATCTACACTCCCATGTATGTGACCTTTTTTTGGGCTCTTGTTCTTTTATTATCAAAAAAAGAAAACAATCCGGCCAAATTTTTTCTGGGAATTTTTATGAGTGTCGCTTTCCTGGTTTACATTTCACACACCGTTTTTTTTCAACAAAATTTACACGCATACCAGTTTTTTGATCCGATATATGTTTTTTCCTCATTGGCTGTTTATCCATTATATTACTGGTACATAAAGCTATTAACTATTGAAACTTCTTATAAACCAACTAACTTATTGTATTTGCTACCTGCTGTAGTATTAGCTTTGGCCACTCTGGTAGCCTATCAATTCATGTCAGACGAAGAAAAACTAATCTATATCCGGGAATTTCTGCTCGATCGTTCCGGTTCATTAGAAGATTCAACTGCCATAAAAATTCAGAAGCTTATTTTTTATTTTAGCCGAATTGTTTTTGTTGTTCAGGTGGTGCTTTTTCTCATATTTGGGCGAAAACTTGTTTTACGTTACAATAAAAGGGTGGCCAACTTTTATTCCAATCTTGATAGCAAAACCATTTTTTGGGTAAAATACCTGTTATATTCTTATGTAGCCACATCAATTATGAGTATTGTGGCTAATTTAATCGGTCGAAATTATTTTGCTGAATCATTGATACTTTTGCTGATTCCTTCAATTATATTCAGTACGCTTTTATTTTTTATTGGCCTGCTGGGTTACATGCAAAACCACACAGTAGTTGATTTGGTAAAAGACGAAAATCTTCAGCCTGCAGTTGACCAAAAAAAATTGAATTCAAGTCAACTTCAGAACAAGTTGCTTGAATTATTTGAAAAAGAAAAAGCATATCGAAAACCTGAACTTAAAATCACCGAGGTTTCACAACTTTTAGGAACAAACCGTTCGTATGTTTCTGCTTTAATCAACACTGAGTTTTCCTGCTCATTCAATGAATTTGTAAACAAATACCGGATTGCAGAGGCAAAAATACTGATTAAAGAAAATTCAAATGAAAATTATTCGCTCAATTATATTGCTGAATCTGCCGGGTTCGGTTCTGTTGGAACTTTTATTCGTGTTTTTAAAGAAATGGAGGGTACCACGCCCGGCAAATACCGGGAAGCCAAAACCTAATGTATCAATTAGTTAAAAAGATAATTTACCCGGTTGTACCCATGGCGTTGGCAATGGCATTTATGCTGCGCAACAAGTTGTGCAACAAAAAATCATGATCCTCATTGTTACCTGATTTTTGGGCTTTTCTCCATTGTTTTAACAAACTAACCTGTTGGCGATGTAGTGGTAAAAGCGCTTCGGCCCTTAACTGAGTAGAGTAGTGATGGTTTTTCCTCCTTTCTTTTGAGGGGCTACCCAACAAATCGAGCATGGTTTGCCGGGTAAGTTCAAGTTCGGACAATAACAATCCAAGAATTTCATTTTTAACGTTTTCATCTTCCACCAAGCCACAGTATAGTTTCATTATGTTTTCATCGGTGGCAGCGAGGCTGGTATCAATATTTGTAAGCACATACCGCACAAAATCGTCGGTTTTTACCATCATCTTCAGGGTTTCATATTTGCCAGGTTGCTCAATTTTCATTTTTTGAAGAGTAGAACCTACTCCAAACCAGCTTGAAATATGCATGCGCGATTGTGTCCAGCTAAAAACCCATGGGATGGCGCGCAAATCGGCAAGTGTTCGTTTGCCTGTTCTGCGTGCCGGCCTGGAACCTATTTTGCTTGATTCAATGGCATCAATTGGTGTGGCCTGTTCATAAAATGCAATAAACGAAGGATGGGATGTAAGTTCTTTAAAAGCTTCAAAACTTTCGTTTGCCAGGTAATTGAAAATTTCAGATCTGACTTTACTATTTCTCTGATTTCCGGATTTATTCAACAATGTTTGGCGTAAAAGCCCGGCAATTAGCAACTCCATATTATAAGCTGCGTTCACTTTGTTGGCATACTTCCGCTCAATGGTTTCACCCTGTTCGGTCATCCTAATCAGTCCGTTCATGGTGGAAACCGGTAACGATTTTAAAAACCAGTGCGTAGGCCCGGCGCCCCGGCTGATGGTTCCGCCTTTCCCGTGAAAAAACCGGATTTGCACTCCATGTTTGCGGGCAATTTCCGAGAGTTTCACCTGCGCATCGTATAAGTACCAGGTACTTGCCAGAATTCCTCCATCCTTGTTGCTATCGCTGTAACCAATCATCACATCCTGAACAGGCTCGGGTAATTTTTTTCGTTGCCGGATGTATTCCAGACTATTTTTTGTTGCCGGATGGCTTAAAAATTCATCCAGAATGGCAGGGCTTTCTTTTAAATCTTCAATGGTTTCGAACAACGGGACAACCGGAAGCGGACAAATTAATCCATCGTTTTTAAAATTAGAAAGTCCGGCTTCGCGCACAAAAAGATAAATTGTAAATAAATCGGTAGCATTGCGGGTCATGCTCACAATCAGCGAACCAAGCGATCGTTCAGAATAATTACTGATGTGTTTTTCGAGGGTGCGAAAAGTTTTTACAACTTCGTGCGCATTTTCCGATTTAAGCAAGTCGGTTCTGCTCAAAAAAGGGCGGTTGTGCATTAATTCTTCCCTGATAAACTCATTGTATGCCTGTTGGTTACCAGAAATTGTTTCATATTTTGCCGGCAGGCTTGCTTTTATAATATCGTGCAGAGCCTGTTCGTAATATCTGCTGTTTTGCCGAATATCGAGATGAGCCAGGTGAAATCCGAATACTTTTAAATGACGCAACACTTTTTGCACATCTGAAACTGCAAGCGAACGGGCTCCAAATTCAATGAGAGCCCTTTTTAATATTAGCAAATCCGCTTCAGGTTCAAGCGAATTCTTATACGAAGAAGGCGTATCGTTTAATTCAATTCCACCTGAAACATTTTCTGAAACAGGAAGTTTTCGTTTTATAAGTTGCAGGTAGGTTTTAAAAGGTTCAACCGAATTTAAATTTTCAGAAATTCCCAGTTCTTCGCACAACTCTTTCATTTTGGTTTTAAAATAGTCAGGAAGACAATCCTTGTTGCAATAAATACTTAGCTTTTCTGAAAGTTCGTCGAGCATTGATTTTAACACTAAAAATGCATGAAGTCTGAATATTTCAAGGGTTTTTCCAGTTACATCAGAAGTTACCAGCGGGTGCCCGTCGCGATCGCCACCTACCCAGTTGCCAAAGGTAAGCAATGGGAAGTTTTCGGTATCTTCCACCAAATCGGGATTGAATCCGGCTTTTCCCCAGGCCTGTTTCAGTTTGTAATCGAGGTAGTGCAACATTTCAGGGAAAACTTTATAAAAATAGTAGAGTACATTTTCGAGCTCCGATTCCACTGCAGGTTTCTCAATAAATATTTCGCCAATAAACCAAAGTTTATGCAAAATTTGTTTGATGTCGTGTTTAATTTCTTCCTGTTCGTGACTGGTGTACATGGAATTTTCGCGTTTTACCAGCAACAGGTAGAGCTGCCGGTAAAGCGCCAGCACAACAGGTCGTTTTGCTTCAGTTGGATGGGCAGTTAATACCGGTTCTGCATGAATTTGCCCAAGGTGTTTTGCAATGGTTTCCTCCTGAATTCCTTTCGATTTTAAATCGCTGAAAATATTCCCCCACATTCCACTTACGCTTTCAAGTCCGGTTTTTTCCTGCCGGGCACGTCGGTTTTGAACCGCACCGTTGACTTCTGCCAGGTTAAGCAACTGAAAACTAATGGAAAAAAGGTGTAACAATTTTTCAGTATTTTCTATACTAAAATCAGGTTCATTTCCCGAAATCCAGGGCACCTGAGCCGCCAACTCATTTTCGTTATTTTCTTTGAGAACCTCGGAAAAACATTCCAGCAAAAATTCCAGATCGGCATAAGGTTTTCCTATTCGTTCCTTAACTTCATTCAGTAGATGTTTCATTTTGATGATATTAGACTTCGGGATATTTTTAATAAAAACAGGATGCTGTGCCTTTTTGTTTTGCTTTTTTTTGAGTTAAACTGAAAATGGCACATAATAGTTACCGCAAACGTAATAAGTTGAAATTACCACTTGGTTTCGGTTAGCAAAAAATCAGGTAAAAACAACATCTCCTTCACCATCCTGAAAATGAATTTTATCAAATTCGGGAATATCAAATGAACTGTATATTTTTTGACCATATTTTCTAACGTGTAAAAACGGGAACCGGTATTTTAAAAGAAGTTTTGACACACCAGGATGGTAAACCGTTAGCATTTCCAACTTATGTTTTACGCTGTACCATTTTAAAAATTGTGCAAGCTCTTTTTCCAGCCCATTCACATTCCAAAAAAACAGTGTTTTCAGTTGCCCATCCCGAACTGAAAAAATGAAAACACCTCTCCATTCATTCTGTTGCCAGATTTTTACAGCATGATACCTGAATGCGTTTGAACAGGATGAAAACGGATATTTTTTTGCCACTTCCCGGTTTTCATCTGAGATCCAGGGATAATCAAAAATCCATTTCAACGCTTTTTCACCTTGTCCGAAAACAAAATTTTCTCTGAATTTTTCAGCAAAATTGAGAGTTTCTTCATCGGGTTTTCCAGCAATTTCAAATTGAATCTCCGCGTTTTTTGATTGACGAAAAAAATTGATTCTCAGATTCGAATAACTTGCGATACAAAAATCAACCAGCGAAAAAATCCATTTCGAAAACCGATTTCTACGTGCACCAGCCAATAATTTTCCTGTTTTGGGAAACAAGTAGGCACGGACTCCTTCAAACTGATGAATGGGTCTGAACCACCCGGTTTTCAAGTACAACTTTTCTGATTCCGGTGCATAATTGGTGAACATTAATTTACCGTTCCAGGCTGAATAAGCCGCTTCCAGCAGCAGTTTGGAGATTCCTTTTCTTCGGAAATCCGGGTGCACCCAGTTCCCACTGCACCAGCCAAACCTGATTTTCTCTTTTTCGGTTTGAATTTCATCGGCAAACAAACTCCGAAATGCAACCAGTTTGTTGTTTAACAATGCCAGTATCAGCACAACATCCCCAGGGTTACCTTTCGGATTTTCGAGATAGGATTTTGCACGCGAGTAGGAAATGGGAATATGCGAAAACTGCCTGAATTCGTCACTTTGAATAAATGCACCCAGCTCGTCCAGCCTGATTTTCCTGATTTCAGGATTTAATGTTTCACAGTTGCTTTTCCCATCCATTTCCGCAGTTCAAAATAAATAAATTCGCCTTTCAGGTTTTGAATAAAATTACCGGGTTGTTCCACCGGGTAGCGTTGAAAATGAAAATCAAACGTATCGTTTTTTACACCCGCAGTTCCAAAAGTGATGTCGCAAATTTGTTCATTTTTTATGGTTTCCAAAACCATTGCCGGCACACCATCGTCGGTAAACGGAAATGAAAATGCTTTTACTCCAGGTTTCACCAATTTTTCCAGATGTGCCATACTTACTTTAACTTCTTCAATTTGTGCGGCTTCCGAAATTTGCCAGAATTCGGGATGATTGTGGCTGTGGGCGCCAATGGAAAAACCGTTATCAGCCAGACTTTTTATTTGTTCAGAAGTTAAATAGGGTTTTTGCCGGGATAAAAACTCTGCAAAATCAATGTCCAGTAGAGTTGCAGCTTCATTCAAAATTTCAACCTGCGAAATTTCGGCTTTCAAAATATTTTCTGTGGTAAGCCCGTACCTGGCTAAAAATGTTTCTGCTTTTTCATCTGGTTTTTTCCTTAACCGGCTCAGAATAAAGCTTGCCTTGTATTTGTGAAACAGTTCCCTGTTGTCAACAAAAGCGGTATTGACAAAAAATGTTGCAGGAATTCCCCACTGAAGAAGTATTGGAGCTACAATTTCAGAACACTCCCGAAGCCCGTCGTCAAATGATAGATGAAAAGCTTTCCTTTCTGAACATTTCCCATTTTTCAAATCATTAAGTGAAACCGGTGTAAAATATTTCAGGATAAAATCCAGCTCTTTTTTAAATTGAGCAACATTCCGGTACGGATAATTTAAAATATGAGGTAATTTTTCGTCACTAACCACATGGTAAAAGGGCAAAAAACAAGGAGTATTCCGGCCAAAAAGCCATTTTTCAGAAAAAAAAGGGCTAATCGATTTACTGAAATTACGGGGAAATTTTCTCATCAGGTTTCTCGTTTTAACCACTTTATGGGGAATGGCAACCGATTGACTTTCATTCGAAAATAGGTTTCAGGTGTAGCACCAAATCCTTCGAAAAAACGAGCAACTCCCGGAATCATGGAACCTTCAAAATCCAGTGTCAGATTTTTGGTGGTAATGGATTTCAGAAATTGATCAAGCAAAAGAAACATGGCCCGCATTTCTTTTCCTTCAGGGGTTGAAACGGCATTCATATAAATTATCCGGTTTTGCCAACGGAGGAAAAAAACGGCAGCACACAAAACATTTCCGGGCGAATAAACGCCAACAATTTCGCCAAAACCTTTGTATTGGCTGTAAGCAATAATACTTTTCAGTTTTTGAATTACTGCCTGGTGAAATTTAACAACCATGTTTTTTTGTTTCAATGCCAGAAAATCTTCGAGACTGACTCCCTCTACGTAATTCAACCGGCTGTTGTTGGCTTTGGCAATGTTGCGGTGTGTGTTTTTCGAAAATCCCGACGAAAGTATGTTGTAATCGGTTCCCAAAAGAAGCAGAAAATTTTCCCGGCGAACAAACTGAGCACCGTTCAAATTTTTTGGCGGAAGATTACATGCGTTAAGCTGTAAATCTGCATATCTGAATTTGCGTACAATTTCATTATAAAATTCAGTTGCAATTTCGGAAGCAGGTGCCGGAAAAATTCCCAGTTGCTGACTGTAAAACGGCTGAAAAATATAGTTTACCCCGAATTTTTTTTTGACAGGAACTGGCATTACAAACTCATAATTACCCCACACCAGCGCATCCCAAATTACAGCGGTGCGGTCGAGGTACCAACTTACTGCATAAATGCGACTGTTTGACGCCTCGCTGATGCACCGGTCCCATTTCCCGTAATCAATCTCGCTGTGCCTTACATATTTTAATTTTCCAACTTCAAACATCAGATAATTCAAATCCCAGTTTATTCATTTTTTCAAAAACTTCGCGGTATCCTTTCCACTCACCTTCATCATTCACCGTTTCGTTGTGCCAGATAGTAGAAAATGTTCCGCCCACTTTTTTTACTTCCTGCATCAGTGTTTCAATTTCTTCAATGGCTTCTGGGGGTTTTAAATTCAAATAGTGCCGCAAAGTAACATCCATTATCTGAAACGGAATAATTTTCAAAGAAGTTCCTGCCTCTCTTTTTACATCGTAAAAAAAGAACGGGGTGCAAATTCCGGCCCTGAAACCGGTTTGTGATGCGTAGCCCATGGTGTAATCTTCCAGAATTCCGGCTTTAATCAGGCGCCTGTAGGTGCGCGGAAACTTCAACCTCAAAAAGTGTTGCCGGCTTTTTTGTACTTCATAACCGGTAATTTTTTTCAACCTGTCCAATTCGGTAATCAGTTTCTTTTTGCCCTTCTTTTTACTTGAAGAATAGGATGGATGAATTCCGACAGCATATTTTTCTGAGGTTTCACGAATTAGCTTTTGAAAATGTCTGTTCCGCCACGAAATATTTTTATCGAACCTTTTATAATCTCCCAAAAGAAAGAAAAACAATACTTTATCTTCATTTCCTTTGAATGTTTCATCCAAAAAACGAAACGTATCGTAAGGATCGTTTTCAGTTCCTCTCAACACTTTTGTACGTTGATTCACCTCAGAAAAATTTCCTTTTCCCGCAGCTTTGGCCAATGCTCCCATAGTTCGCCAAAAACCTTTGTTGGAAAATGCCCAGGCATTATCCACATCAATGGTTGAAAGGAAATGAAATTTTGGATACGGAATTTGAATTTCAGGATACCGCTCTTTCAATTTTTCGCCCAAAAGTCTGGCCCAGATGTTTACAACCGGTTTTTTCAGTAATCCGTATTTTTCCAGAATACTTTCTTTGGCCGGAAACCGGTTGTATTTCCCCTTTTCAAATTCGAGGTATTCTTCGTACCGGGTAACCAGATAAAATGAAGCTGATAATGGGTCGAAGGGTAAATCAGAATCTTTGGAACTTTCAAAAAAATACTTTTCTCCGTTATACCAAACCGGTTGAATATTAGGCTGAATGAGCGCTTTGCAATGTAAAAACCGGTGTGGTTTAATGTAAAACTCATCAACAAATTTCTCATACGAATAATTCAGTTTGGGTAATTCAGACTTTAAAAATTCCGAAGATTTTGTGGTAAACGAAACTTCATTCTGCAAAATGGTGGAAAAAATTAATCTCGAAATGTACTCAATCCGTGGATTTAACTCTTCGGTGTAGATTAATATCATATCGGTTTTTATTTTTTAATACAACATTCCTTCGTCAGCAAGGCTAAGATAGCGGTTTTGTCCGATAATGATGTGGTCGAGAACGGAAATGTCCATCACTTCAGCAGCCTGCTTTATTTTCCGGGTAATTTTCATATCAGCATCCGAAGCTTCCATGGTTCCTGAAGGATGGTTATGGCAAAGCACGATTGAAACCGCCAGTTTTTCCAGGGCATTTTTCAGAATAATCCGCACATCGATTACTGTTCCTGAAATTCCGCCCTGGCTGATCATAAAATGGTCGATGATTTTGTTACCCCGGTCGAGCAGAAGAACCCAGAATTCCTCGTGGTTGAGGTCGCCGAGCAGAGGCAGAAAAAAATCGGCAACATCTTTACTGCTGGTAATTTTCTTTTTTACAAACACCTCGGCATCTTTCCGCCGTTTGCCAAGTTCAAGAGCCGCTACAATAGAAATAGCCTTGGCCTCGCCTATTCCTTTAAACGTTTTCAGGTAATCAATTCCTTTCCGTCCCAAATCGTTCAAGTTGTTGTTCACAGAGGTTAAAATACGCCTGCCCAGTTCAACTGCGGTTTCGTCGAGGTTGCCGGAACCAATGAGAATAGCAATCAGTTCAGCATCGGATAACGAACGGGGGCCGCGCGAAAGCAGTTTTTCACGTGGCCGGTCTTCTACTGCCCATTCTTTAATTTTCAGTTTTTTGTATTCGCTCATTTTTTTGGAGTTTCCTAAAAATAAGCATTTTTCGAAAAAAATAAAGCAGACAATAAATTTTAAGCACGAAAAAAGCCTCTCCGAAACCGAAGAGGCTTTAACCATATCATGAAAAATTCTCTACTACAAATTATTTACCTGAACTGCCAGTTTTGATTTCAAGTTGGCGGCTTTATTCTTATGAATAATATTCTTTTTGGCCAGTCTGTCAATCATAGAAACTACCTTCGGATAACTTTTTGCGGCTTCTTCCTTATCGGTTTCATTCCGCAGTTCTTTTATCGCGTTACGGGTTGTTTTGGCGTAATACCTGTTGTGAACCCGTGCTTTCTCGTTTTGCCTTATTCTTTTTAAAGCTGACTTGTGATTTGCCATTTCTTTATTTTAAAATCTTTAAAAAATTTAAGTAGCCCGTAGGGGATTCGAACCCCTGCTACCAGGATGAAAACCTGGCGTCCTAACCCCTAGACGAACGGGCCTTCCTTAATGTTTCCCTTAAATTTGGGACTGCAAAAATACTTCATTTTTGTTATTCACCAAATTTTCTTTTAAAATTTTTGCCGTGGTGATATTTTTTCAGGTTGATGTTAATTTTTTGTTTCCAAAAGCCTTGAAAACAAAAAAAACTGTGATTTTACTGGTGTTAACGCAATTCAAAATTCTGTCCCAGGTAAACCCGCCTGACATCTTCGTCGTTGGCCAAATCGTGTGCTGAACCTGCTTTCAGGATAGATCCTTCAAACAGCAGGTAAGAACGATCGGTAATGGAAAGGGTTTCGTGAACGTTGTGGTCGGTAATGAGCACCCCAATGTTTTTTTCTTTCAGTTTAATTACAATCTGCTGAATGTCTTCCACGGCAATGGGATCGACACCGGCAAAAGGTTCATCCAACAAAATAAACTTGGGATCGATTGCCAGTGCGCGGGCAATTTCAGTACGGCGGCGTTCCCCCCCTGAGAGCTGAATTCCCTTGCTTTTACGGATGTGTTGCAAACCAAATTCCGTTAACAGTGTTTCCACTTTTTCCCGCTGATATTCTTTACTGTAGTTGGTCATTTCCAAAACAGCTTTCAGATTATCTTCAATGCTTAGTTTTCTGAAAACAGAAGCTTCCTGAGCCAGGTATCCAATTCCTTTTTTAGCGCGTTTGTAAACCGGTAAACGGGTAATATTTTCGTTGTCCATGAAAATTTTTCCCGACAATGGTCGTATTAAACCCACAATCATATAAAATGATGTAGTTTTTCCCGCTCCGTTTGGCCCGAGCAATCCAACAATCTCTCCTTGTTTTACATCGAAACTTACACCTTTAACTACCGTGCGTTTACGGTATTTTTTTACAATATTTTCTGCACGAAGAATCATGGGAACAAATAACGTAATTTATTGGGAGACTTATATTTCATTCAATTCTTTTTCACGTTTTTTAACGACACGCTTGGAAATCAGGATGCTAACTTCATAAAGAAAAAACAACGGAACAAATACCATAATCTGACTAAAAATATCTGGCGGGGTTATAATTGCAGATAGCAACAACATCACCACATAAGAATGCTTACGATACGTTCGCATAAATTGTGGTGTGAGAATGCCAACTTTGCTTAGAAAAAATGAAAAAATAGGTAAAAGAAAAACTACGCCGGCAGCCAGAGATATTGAAGTGACAGAGCCAATGTATGATCTGAGGTTAATTTGATTGGTAACATCGCCACTAACATTGTAGCTTCCTAAAAAATGAATGGATAACGGAACTATTAAAAAGTAGCCGAACAGAATTCCCACAAGAAACAATACCGATGTAAAGAAAACGGCTCCACTGGCATATTTCTTCTCGGTATCATATAAAGCCGGTTTAATAAAACGCCAGAATTCATAAAAAACCACAGGTGCTGCAATAATAAAACCTGCTATAATAGAAACCATTATGTGTGTCATAAACTGGTCGGCAATTTTTATACTAATTAATTCCAATGGCACTTCGTTAATTCGCAAAGCATCAGTGCCAACAATTTCGGCCAAACGTGCAAACATCCGGTTAGTCCAGAATTCCGGTGTTCGCGGGTTTAAAATTACCGTATCAAAAATGAAGTCTTTCATAATAAAAGCTATAACGGCAAATACCATTACAGCCAAAGCCGAACGTATGATATGCCACCGCAATTCTTCCAGGTGCTCCAAAAACGACATTTCAGCATAAGCTGTTTTCATGCCCTTTTTTTCCCTGCCCTTTTTTTTCTTTTTGCTTTGCTCTTCTTTATTGGTATCTTCGCTCATTAATCCTGATTTTTAAAAACTCCACAAATATAAATACTTCCTGCTATTCACACCTTTTTCAAACCCGCATATTTAAATGTTTGCATTTAAATCATAAAAAAATTAAAAAAGTATTGTCATTTTTCTTACTTTTAATAATTTAGAATTCGCGAAAAAAAAAGAAGGAATTTAGGGAGAAGAGTTTTATGTATAAAAATATTTCATTAACCGAATACCTGCAGCAATATTTTGGTTTCGATCGATTTAAGGGCCAGCAGGAAGAAGCGGTAAAAAGTGTTCTGGAAGGTAAAAACACTTTTGTATTGATGCCTACCGGAGGCGGAAAATCGTTAATTTACCAATTGCCGGCACTTTTTCTCGAGGGTACAGCCATTGTTATTTCCCCACTTATTGCCCTAATGAAGAATCAGGTAGATTCCATCAGGGGAATGCAAACAGAAGATTACGTGGCGCATTTTCTGAATTCATCGTTATCGAAGGCAGCCATTCAGGAAGTTAAAAACGACGTACAGGCTGGCCGTACAAAATTATTGTACGTTGCACCCGAATCTTTAACAAAAGAGGAAAACATAGAATTCCTGAAAAACATCAAAATATCATTTTATGCCATTGACGAAGCCCACTGTATATCGGAATGGGGACATGATTTCCGGCCGGAATACAGGCGTATAAGACCAATTGTTGAAGAAATAGGCCAGGCACCCATTGTTGCATTAACAGCAACTGCCACAGCCAAAGTCCAACACGATATTCAAAAAAACCTGGGAATTCTCGATGCTGAAGTTTTTAAAGCTTCATTTAACAGGGCAAACCTCTATTACGAAGTCAGGCCAAAAGTGAAACCCGAAGCCCAAATTATCCGGTTCATCAAACAAAACGAAGGAAAATCGGGGATTATTTATTGCCTGAGCCGAAAAAAGGTGGAAGAAATTGCAGAAACCCTTCAGGTTAACGGCATCAAAGCGCTGGCCTATCATGCCGGGATGGATGCTGCCACGCGGTCGGGCAACCAGGATAAATTTCTGATGGAAGACGTGGATGTTATTGTGGCTACCATTGCTTTCGGTATGGGTATTGACAAACCCGATGTACGGTTCGTCATCCACTACGATATTCCCAAAAGCCTGGAGGGATACTACCAGGAAACCGGCCGTGCCGGACGCGATGGCGGTGAAGGACAGTGCATCACTTTTTACAGTTACAAGGACATACAGAAACTGGAGAAATTTATGCATGGCAAACCGGTTGCCGAACAGGAAATCGGTAAACAGCTTTTGCTCGACACCGTTTCGTATGCCGAATCAGCAATTTGCCGGCGAATTATTTTGCTGCATTATTTTGGAGAAACCTACCCTCAGGGTAATTGCGGAAATTGCGATAATTGCCTCAATCCGAAAGAACAAATGGAAGCTAAGAATGAGGTGGTCAGGGCGTTGAAAGCTATTTTGGAAGTAAATGAAAAATACAAGGGAGAGCACATTGCCAACATCCTCATCGGAAACAAAACCGCAGCCATCAAATCGTTTAAACATTATACCCTCAAATCATTTGGCGCCGGTAAAGACCACGAAGAACGATACTGGAATGCCGTTTTCCGGCAATCTATGATTAAAGGATTGATAAACAAAGACATTGAAAACTACGGATTATTAAAAGTAACGCCTAAAGGACACGAGTTTCTGGAAAAACCCACCAGTTTTATGCTCGTTAAAAATCACGAATACGAAGAAGACGAGGACTCTGGTTCCTCTGGAGCACCTTCGGGAGCTACGGGCGGAGATCCGGTATTGTTTTCCATGTTAAAAGATTTACGAAAAAAGGTGGCCAAGCGAAAAAATCTTCCACCATTCGTAATTTTTCAGGATCCTTCGCTGGCCGACATGTCCATTCAATATCCGGTTTCCATTGAAGAACTGCAAAAAATACAGGGTGTTGGTCAGGGGAAAGCCCGCAGGTATGGGCAGGAATTTGTTGACCTGATAAAAAATTACGTGGAAGAAAACGAAATTGAACGCCCCGACGATTTTATTGTCAGAACTGTTGCCAATAAATCAAAAATGAAGGTCTTTATTATTCAAAGTATCGACCGTAAAATATCATTCGACGACATTGCCAATTCAAAAGGTGTTGAAGTAAAAGATGTGATTTCTGAAGTTGAAGCCATAGTAAATTCAGGCACAAAACTCAATATCGACTATTATGTAAACGATGTAATTGACGATGAACACCAGGAAGAAGTATTCGATTATTTCAGGGAAGCCGAAGACGATTCTATAGAAAAGGCATTGGTAGAACTTGGTGAAGATGAATACTCAGAAGAAGATATCAGACTGATGCGAATTAAATTTCTTTCTGATATGGGCAATTAGCCTGCATTATTCATAAATTTTGTTTGTAATGAATGAAATGCAGGTTAATCCCGACTTAGATAGCCTGCCCCGAAGTTGATTCGGGGAAGTTAAACTTTTGAAAAAAGTTTTTACGTAATCTTAGTCGCTGTCGGAGAAAGGAATAATTCTTGGATTATTCGGGTTAGATTGTTTGTGTTGAGTTCACCAGAAATTTTCCATAACCTGAAAATTGTTAACTTTGCACCACTTTTTTTAACAATTAAATAAGTTGAAACAGATGACAATAGCAGTAAATGAAAAACTGAAATACAAAGTTGCAGATATTAAACTGGCAGATTTTGGCAGAAAAGAGATTGATATTGCCGAAAAAGAAATGCCGGGATTAATGGCAATTCGGGAAAAATTTGGACCCGAAAAACCCCTCAGCGGAGCCCGTATTATGGGAAGTTTACACATGACCGTTCAAACGGCAGTGTTAATTGAAACCCTGGCAGAATTAGGGGCGGAAGTACGTTGGGCAAGTTGTAATATTTTTTCAACCCAGGACCACGCTGCCGCGGCTATTGCCGAAGCCGGTATTCCTGTATTTGCATGGAAGGGCGAAACGCTGGAGGAGTACTGGTGGTGCACCGAACAGGCGCTTGATTTTGGCAACGGGAAAGGTCCGCACCTGATTGTTGACGACGGAGGAGATGCTACGCTTATGGTTCACCGTGGATTTGAAGCTGAAGACGATGCTTCCATTCTCGACATTCCGGTAGAAGGAGAAGATGAAGAAGAATTAAATAAAATACTGAAACGAATCCTGAAAGAATCACCGTCTCGTTGGCACAATGCAGCTAAAGATTTAAAAGGCGTTTCAGAAGAAACAACAACCGGAGTTCATCGCCTCTATCAAATGAAGGATGAAGGAAAACTGCTTTTCCCTGCCATTAATGTTAATGACTCCGTTACCAAATCAAAGTTCGATAATCTTTATGGTTGTCGCGAATCACTGGCAGACGGAATTAAACGCGCAACCGATGTAATGATTGCCGGAAAAGTTGTGGTAGTTGCCGGTTATGGCGACGTTGGCAAAGGCTGCGCCAAATCAATGAAAGGATACGGCGCCAGGGTAATTGTTACCGAAATTGATCCCATTTGCGCGTTGCAGGCAGCCATGGAAGGTTTTGAAGTGAAAACCATGGAAAATGCGCTGGAAGAAGGTAATATTTATGTAACCACAACCGGAAACAAAGATGTGATTACCGCAGAGCACATGTCGAAAATGAAAGACCAGGCTATTGTTTGCAATATCGGCCATTTCGACAATGAAATTCAGGTAGCTAAATTGCACAAGTGGACCGGAATTAAAAAGCTGAACATTAAACCACAGGTAGATAAATTTACATTTGAAGACGGGCACAGCATATATTTACTTGCAGAAGGTCGTTTGGTAAACCTTGGTTGTGCAACCGGCCACCCCTCGTTTGTAATGAGTAACTCGTTTACCAACCAGTCGCTCGCACAAATTGACCTCTGGCAAAACGATTATGAAATAGATGTGTACCGGCTTCCGAAAAAACTCGACGAAGAAGTGGCAAGGCTTCACCTCGAGCAACTTGGTGTAAAACTCACCACGCTTTCAGATGAGCAGGCGAAATACCTTGGCGTTCCGAAAGAAGGACCGTTCAAACCTGAACATTACAGGTATTAATCTTTACAAAATACAGGATTTAAACGGAGTTCGGATACGGACTCCGTTTTTTAATTGTAAATGCGCAAAGTATAAGTGTTCATTAACGAAACATTGTAGTGTTTTAATGGTCTTGTGGCAGGCCCGTTAAAAATGGAGCCGTCAATTCTCGAAAACTGAGAACCGCAGCAGTTACATTCCAGAATAAAATCATCAAAAAGACACGGGCAATGTTCAAATTCCTCGTTTTTTAACACCAGACAGGAACGACTGGCTTCATTG
The DNA here is from genome assembly GCF_041687215.1 of Mariniphaga sp. NCBI lineage: Bacteria > Pseudomonadati > Bacteroidota > Bacteroidia > Marinilabiliales > Prolixibacteraceae > Mariniphaga > Mariniphaga sp. The sequence continues at coordinate 9,990 of NZ_JAWLCI010000036.1, read as the reverse complement.
GTACAAGTAGCATCAAAAGCATAATAAATACCCGGTTCGAAACAACTAACAATTACGCCTCCAAAACCTGCGCCTGGAAAATACATGGCATTTCCGGGCACATTCAGGTCGTTATAGATATTCAGATTTATGGTAAAAGAAATGAATACATCGGGTATGGGCGATTCATTTATTTTATCGCACGAGGGTACAATAAGCATCAGAAAAAGAAAAAAGATGAAATACTTCCCCACTTTCAAAATCAACTGCCGCATTTTTCTTATTTTTACTACAAACTTAAAGGTATTTAAATTATTGCCACAAAAGTGAAAAGAAAATGGATGATATTATTGTAATTATATTAACACTGATTTTTATTGTAGCCAGTATTTTCGGACAAAAGAAAAAACGGCAACCAGTTACTGAAACTGAAGCTGAAGCTGAAGCTGAACCGCAATCCTCCGGAGACAATTTCTGGGATATGCTGAATGAGGAATGGAAGGAAGCAAGGCAAACCGATGCTCCATCTCAACAAAAACCAGTTGAAAAACAAGAACAACCCACTGTGGAATCAAAACCATATACCTTTCATCCCGATAAGGAAGGAGCCAAAATAACCGTTGAGAAACCTGAGGAAACAAAAAAATCAATAAGGAAAACCAAAAAGAAAAAGTTTCCGTTAAGAGATGCAGTCATTTACAGTGAAATACTCAACAGAAAATACACTTAGGCAATCATAAACAGTTCATTTTTAAGAATCTTAACAAAAGTAGTTTTTAATATCAGGGAAATTATATACATTTGCCGATGGAAGAGTTCCGGCAACCCGGAATTCTTTCTCTTTTTATATAGCTCAAAGAAAATGAGGAGGAACATAAAATGTCACAAGTTACATACTTAACGAAAGAAGGTCTTATTAAATTAAAAAAAGAGTTGGACAGGCTAATGAATGTAGAACGTCCGTCCATTTCGAAACAGATTGGCGAAGCCATCGAAAAGGGAGATATTTCTGAAAACGCAGAATATGATGCCGCAAAAGATGCCCAGGGAATGCTGGAAGCAAAGATTGCTGAATTGCAGTCGAAAATTGCCAATGCACGGATTCTGGATGAGTCAAAAATTGACACCTCTCAGGTGCAAATCCTGAACAAGGTGAAAATTAAAAACAAAAATAACAACACCACCATGCAATATACAATTGTACCGGAAGGTGAAGCCAACGTGAAGCAGGGAAAAATTTCGGCCACAACTCCAATTGCTAAAGGACTGATGGGCAAAAAAGTTGGCGATGTGGTAGAAATTAAAGTTCCTTCCGGGCTTATTCCATTCGAAATTGTCGAAATTTCAATTTAAACGTTATGGCAAGCATTTTTACAAAAATTGCAAATGGAGAAATCCCCGCCTACAAAGTAGCTGAAGATGAAAAATTTTTGGCATTTCTGGATATTTCACCGGTCGCCAAAGGTCACACGTTGGTCATTCCAAAAAAGGAAGTGGATTACCTGTTCGATTTGGAAGACGAATTGTATTCCGGCTTGCAGTTGTTTGCCAAAAAAGTGGCTGTAGGTTTAAAAAAGGCCATTCCCTGCGTAAAAGTTGGGGTGTTGGTTTTAGGGCTTGAAGTACCGCATGCACACATTCATTTAATTCCCATGCAAAGTGAAGCAGATGTTTTGAATTTCTCAAAAAAACTCAGTTTGAGCCAAAAAGAATTCGAAGAAATTAAGGAAAAAATAGCGAAAGAAATTTAGCAGATTGTAACCTGTTTAAAATGAATGAACCCTGTAAAATTACCGGGTTTTTTTATTTCAGATTTTATCAACAACTAAAAAATTACCCCTTCAAATTCTGTAACTTTATGCAACTTTTAAAAAGTTGTTTCAATTGTAAAAACACGAAAAAAATGATACCGTTTACACATCTTCACGTTCACTCACAATATTCCATACTGGATGGTGCCGCCAGTGTTGGCGACCTTGTTGGTAAAGCCAAAACTGATGGTATGACCGCTCTTGCACTTACTGACCACGGCACTATGTTTGGCATTAAAGAATTTCATGCTGCCTGCAAGAAAGCAGAAATTAAACCCATTTTGGGTTGCGAAACATACGTTGCAGAACGCAGCTTTTCGGATAAAACTGATGTGGTTGACCGCTATGGAAATCATCTTATTTTACTGGCCAAAAATAAAACCGGTTATCGAAATCTGGTAAAACTCATTTCCATTGCCAGCACCGAAGGATTCTACTACAAACCACGCATCGACAAAAAAATACTGGAAGAACATAGCGAAGGACTCATTGTTTCTTCTGCCTGCCTGGGAGGTGAAATTCCTCAGTATATTATGAAAAACCAGATAAAAGAAGCCGAGGAGGTCATTCAATGGTATAAAAATATTTTCGGCGATGATTTTTACCTGGAACTGATGCGACATCCGGCAGAGGAAGCTGCACAGCGTGAAAACGTTTACGACAACCAGGTTTGGGTAAACGAAATACTCGTTCAACTGGCAAAAAAACACAACGTGAAATTAATTGCTACCAACGATGTACATTTTACCAATGCCGAAGATGCCGATGCCCACGACCTGCTCATTTGTTTAAACACCGGCAAAGATGTGGATGACCCAACCCGAATGCGCTATACCAAACAGGAATGGTTTAAAACGCAGAAGGAAATGAACGAACTGTTTGCCGATATTCCGGAAGCGCTGACCAACACAGCCGAAGTGGTAGAAAAAGTGGAAGAATTTGAACTTAATTCTGCCGCAATTATGCCTTTTTTCCCAATTCCCAAAGAATTCGGAACCATGGAGGATTTCAGAAAAGAATACTCCGAAGTTAAATTGTTTGAAGAATTTGGAGAAGAAACTTTCACGCGATTGGGTGGCTACGAAAAGGTGCTGCGCGTAAAACAGGAAGCGGCTTACCTCAGGCATTTAACTTTTGAAGGAGCCAAAGAACGATATGGAGATCCTGTTCCGGAAGATGTTGCAACCCGTCTCGATTTCGAACTGGATACCATTAAACTTATGGGTTATCCCGGCTACTTCCTCATTGTTCAGGATTTTATTAACGTCGCCCGCCAAATGAATGTAATAGTTGGCCCGGGACGTGGCTCGGCAGCGGGTGCCGCTGTCGCATATTGCACCGGTATCACCAACATAGATCCCATAAAATACGATTTACTTTTCGAGCGTTTTCTGAATCCCGACCGTATTTCACTTCCCGATGTGGATATCGATTTTGACGATGATGGCCGGCAACTGGTGCTCGACTATGTTACAAAAAAATACGGACACGATAAAGTAGCTCATATTTGCACTTTCGGGACAATGGCCACCAAAATGGCCATTCGCGATGTGGCGCGCGTGCTGAAATTGCCGTTGCCCGAAGCCGACCGTCTGGCCAAGCTGGTGCCCGAAGCTCCCAAAATGACATTTCAAAAGGCTTTTAAGGAAAGTCCTGATTTGAAAAGAGAAAGAAATTCCGACAATCCGCTCATAGCAAAAACCATCAAATTTGCCGAAACTCTTGAAGGCTCGGTGCGACAAACCGGTGTTCATGCCTGCGGAATCCTCATCAGCCGCGACCCGCTTACAGACCACATTCCACTTATGCCAACCAAAGATGGTGAAACACTTCTTACAACCCAATACGACGGGCGTTTTGTGGAAGATATCGGTTTGTTGAAAATGGATTTCCTGGGACTGAAAACCCTGTCGATTATTAAGGAAACACTTGAAAACATTAAAATCTCGAAGGGAATTGAAATAGACATAGACAACATTCCATGGGAAGATGAAAAAACATTCGAGCTTTTTAGCCACGGTGAAACCACAGCCATTTTTCAGTTTGAATCGGAAGGGATGAAAAAGCACCTGCGTGACCTGAAACCCAACCGGTTTGAAGACCTGGTGGCCATGAATGCACTATACCGGCCTGGTCCAATGGAATACATTCCGGCCTACATTGCCCGCAAACACGGTCGCCAAAAGGTGGAATACGATTTGCCCATGATGGAAAAATACCTGAGTGAAACTTACGGAATAACCGTATTTCAGGAACAGGTGATGTTACTTTCGAGGCTACTGGCCAATTTTACCCGGGGCGATTCAGACACCTTACGAAAAGCCATGGGTAAAAAAATCACTTCGCTTATGGATAAACTTAAGGTGAAGTTTGTGAACGGCTGCAAGGCTAACTTCAAGTTTATGGACGAGTGCAAGCTAGTTGGCAAAAAGCCTGACGATGTGATTGAAAAAATATGGAAAGACTGGGAAGCCTTTGCTTCCTACGCATTCAATAAATCGCACTCGGTTTGCTATGCCTACATTGCTTACCAAACCGGTTACCTGAAAGCCCACTTCCCAGGTGAGTTTATGGCAGCCAACCTAAGTCGGAACCTCAGCAACATTACTGAAATTACCAAACTGATGACCGAATGCAGCAGCATGAAACTGAATGTTTTGGGACCCGATGTCAATGAAAGTTTTTCAAAATTCACCGCCAACAAAAACGGTGATATTCGCTTCGGAATGGCGGCCATTAAAGGAGTTGGGGCAGGAGCAGCCAAGGACATTATTGAAGCCCGCAGAAATAACGGTACGTTTAAAACCATTTACGATTTTGTTGAAAACGTAAACCTTCAAACCGTAAATAAAAAGAACCTGGAAGCGCTGGCAATGGCAGGGGCTTTTGATGGCCTGGCGGGGCTGAAACGCAGCAGTTTTTTTGCAGGAGAACATGAAAACGACAGCACTACTTTTATTGAAAAACTAATCCGGTACGGGAATAAAATTCAAACCGAAAGCCAAAGCATGCAACAAAGCCTGTTTGGCGATTTGGGGGGAAGTGCCGACATTAAAAAACCTCCTGTTCCGGATGTAGAGGAATGGCCAAAAATTATTTTGCTCGAAAAAGAAAAAAGTCTTATCGGAATTTATCTGACAGCGCATCCACTTGACGATTATAAGGTTGAAATCCAGAATTTTTGTACACGTGATGTTTCGTTGAAAGACCTGAAAAACGACATTGAAAAATACAAAGACCGCGATTTGACTTTTGGAGGAATGGTTACCGCTGCTCGCGAAGGAACCTCAAAAAACGGAAAACCTTTCAGCACGTTAACTCTCTCGGACTATACAGATTCTTTAGAGTTTTTCTTTTTTGGCCAGGATTTCGTAAACTTTCACAGGTATTGCAAAGCAGGCTTGTTTATTTTGATAAAAGGTTCAGTAAAACCGCGCTTCAACAACAGCGACACTTTCGAATTTAAAGCATCACAAATTGAACTTCTTTCGGAAGCCCGGAAAAATTACGTAAAAAGTGTAACGGTAAATATTCCGCTAAATAAATTAAATGAATCGGTTATTGAAGAAATTGAAAAATTAGCTCAAAACAATAAAGGACAGGCATTGTTAAAATTTAATGTTTACGATCCCGAGAGTAATATGTATATTCATTTGTTTTCGAGAAATACACGGATTGAACTAACCAACCGTTTTTTAAATTATTTTGAAGAAAAACCGGATATCGGATATAGAATTAATTAGCTAATTTTGTAAAAAATAAATAATAACATTAAAAAAACAGTACTATGGCAGTAGAAATTACCGATGCCAATTTCGAAGAATTGGTTGTAAATTCAGATAAACCAGTAATGATTGACTTTTGGGCAGTTTGGTGCGGACCATGCCGGATGATTGCACCTATTGTGGAGGAAATGTCAAAAGAATACGAAGGAAAAGCTGTAATTGGAAAAGTTGACGTGGATTCCAATCCGAACGTGGCCATGAAATACGGAATCCGAAACATTCCCACCGTGCTTTTTGTGAAAAACGGCGAAGTAGCCGATAAGCAAGTGGGTGCAGCGCCCAAACAGGCATTTACCTCAAAACTGGATGCTCTGTTGTAAAAAAATTAATCATTGAAAAATAAAAGTTGAGGCGGCTTCCTGTAGTTTGGTGCCGCCTCAGTCATTTCAAACCAACCATTTTGAAAAACATTTTCGACATAGAACAATTACATCAGTTCGATAATCTTGGATTGATTGCAAAAGAAGTAGTTGAAGGATTTATTACCGGCCTTCACCGCAGTCCGTTTCACGGCTTTTCGGTTGAATTTGCAGAACACCGGCAATACAACCAGGGCGAATCAACCAAACACATCGACTGGAAGCTGTTTGCCCGAACCGACAAGCTTTTTGTAAAACAATACGAAGAGGAAACCAACCTGCGCTGCCAATTGGTTATCGATACCTCGTCATCCATGCTTTTCCCTTATTTTAAAGGAAAAAAACACTTGGAAAACAAACTGGCTTTTTCTGTGTACACCGCAGCAGCACTCATTTATTTGTTACGGAAACAGCGTGATGCCGTTGGCCTCACTCTATTTTCCGACGAAATCGAATTTCACACCTCCCCCCGCATTTCATCGGTCAATGCTGAACTGATGTATGGAAAATTGTCGGAATTAATAAAACCCGAAAATGCACATCTGCGAAAAAACACCAATACCACCGATGTGTTGCACCAGATTGCCGAAAACATTCACAAACGCTCGCTGGTAATCATCTTTAGCGACATGATTGACAGCCAGAAAACGGAAGAGCTCTTCTCCGCACTCCAACATCTGAGATACAACAAGCACGAAGTTTTGCTTTTTCATGTAACCGACCATAAGCAGGAGCGGGAGTTTCAATACAGCAACCGTCCACACAAATTTGTAGATTTGGAAACCGGGCAGGCAGTGAAGTTCAATCCGTGGGAAGTTAAAAGCCACTATGTTTCTACTGTGAAAAATTATTTTGATGATTTAAAAGTAAAGTGTGGACAATACCAGATTGATTTAGCTGAAGCCGATATCAATAAGGATTTCAAAGAAGTTCTGTTGGCTTACCTGGTAAAAAGAAAAAGGCTATTTTAACGGGAATACAAGGAAAAACACAAATCTTTTAAAAAAATTTTTTCTTTTCCGAAAAGCTGTTATTTTTGCATCGCTTTAAAAAAGCAAGACGTTCTGAGAACAAATTAAATTCCCTAGTAGCTCAGTTGGTTAGAGCGGCGGACTGTTAATCCGTAGGTCGTAGGTTCAAGTCCTACCTGGGGAGCCAAATTGACAACTAAAATTTACGAAAATGCTTGAAATCAATGAATTTCAGGCATTTTTTGTTTTTAAGCCTACCCAAAATATTCCATATATCTCAAAACAAAAGGTGTTAAAATCGAGACCTATTTTTAAAATCGCAATTAGGTCTCGCTAAACTCTGGAAAATTCTGTATTTCTTTTTTTTACAATGTTAAAATGAGCGATTTAATGCTGTGGCTTGTAATGATTAATAAGAAAAAGCATAATCGCAACATTCCATATAATCCTATGATTTAAGAATATATTTCAACCTCCTGCCCCTTACATACATGTAGGGTGATAATGAATCCATATAATAAAACCACAAACCACAGAGGATACAAGAAAGTTAATTTTTTTTATACTTTTGGCCACACAAACTAATGAGATGCTCAGCTTTAAACGATTCCTGCTCCTGTTACCATTCTTTCTTTCCGGGGGAATATTGCTTTATTCCCAGGAAAGTGGTATAAACCGTGATAAATACCGTATAAAAATAAACCGGACCAACGAGGCTATTAAAATTGATGGCGTGCTGGAAGAGAATTCCTGGCAAATTTCAGAGAAAGCTGAAAATTTTATACGGGTGACTCCGATAGATACTGGTTTTGCAATTGCAAAAACTACTGTTGTAATCACCTACGACAAATCGTATTTATATGTTGGGGCAGTCTGTTATGATCCATTACCAGGGAAAAGGCCTGTGGAATCTTTACGCAGGGATTTTGAGTTTAACAAAAATGATAATTTCAGGGTACACCTGGATACTTACAACAACCTGACTAATGGCTATGCCTTCAGCGTTTCTGCAGCAGGAGCCCAGGGTGAAGGAGTGATAAACAACGGAAACCAGTCGAGCTTCACCTGGGATACCAAATGGAAATCTGCGGTGAAGAGTTATGACGATCGGTGGGTTGCCGAGATGGCAATCCCTTTTCGCAGTTTACGTTATTTCGGGGGAGGAGAAGTTTGGGGAATCAACTTTGGCCGGCTCGATCTTAAAACGAACGAAAAATCGGCATGGGCTCCTGTCCCGCGACAGTTCCCGCATAATTCCCTTCCCCATGCAGGAACTTTGGTCTGGGATACACCTGTTGATAAAGCTGGATTACGGATGTCATTCATTCCATATGCCACCTCAACCGTCCTGAAAAATACAGAAGCAGGAGAATCTGCAAAGTGGAAATGGAATGCAGGATTTGATACAAAAATGATGTTGTCAACTTCCATGAACCTCGATTTAACAGTTAACCCCGATTATTCACAGGTTGAAGAAGACCGGCAGCAGACGAATCTCGATCGCTTTGAATTGTTTTATCCTGAAAGGCGGCAATTTTTTCTTGAGAACAGTGATCTGTTTGCCAACCTGGGAAACAGCGCGGCACGGCCTTTCTTTTCAAGACGCATAGGACTTAATGTTCCTGTGAATTTTGGGGGAAGGTTAACCGGAAGAATTGGCAATAAATGGAGGATTGGAATTATGGATATGCAGACGGGCTCAAAGGGAGAAACACTTTCCGGTAATTTTGCAGTCGCTGTTTTGCAGCGGGAAATCTTCCGCCGTTCAAGTATTGTAGGATTCATTGTTAATAAACAGATTACTGAATCGTATAATGACACGTTGTTCAATGCATCCCGTTTTAACAGAGTGGCAGGCCTGGAGTATAATTTCGCCACAGAAGATAATCAGTGGCAGGGTAAAGTTTTCTATCACCAGTCATTCTATCCGGGATCGGACAAAAATGCTGCAGCGCTTTCCGGAAACATAAGCTATTCCTCTCAGCATCTGAAAGCCATTATAGAACAGTCGTGGATAGGATCGGATTACATTGCCGAAGCTGGCTATATCAGACGAACCGGTTTCTACGAGTTTGCTCCGGCTGTAAATTACCTGTTTTATCCATCAGGATCAGAAAAAATAATCAGCCATGGCCCAGGTGCCAGTTTCAACATGTTACTTGACCCGGAATTAAATGTAACTGACCGGACAACACAGCTTTCATACATTATCAGCTGGCAGAAAAAAAGCCAGCTGTCGATAAGCGCTGAAGAAGAGTTTGTTAAGCTTAAAAATGCTTTTGATCCCACAAATACAGGGGGAGTAAAACTTGCCGCAGGCGAACAGTTTACCTGGAAAATAGTCAGGGCAGAATTTACTTCTGATCCCCGAAGATTATTAAATTACAGCCTGAATACCACCAGGGGAGGTTACTTTAACGGAACCCGGTGGAACATACACGGACTTATGAATTACAGGTTACAGCCTTATGGTAGCATTGGAATGACAGTAAATTACAATAACATATCGTTACCTGAACCCTATAACAGTGCAGAATTAATCCTTGTGGGACCCACACTGGATGTAACTTTTACTGACAAGGTATTTTTCACTACTTTCGTCCAGTATAACAATCAAATCGATAACCTGAATATGAATATGCGGTTTCAGTGGCGTTTTGCACCAGTATCGGATCTGTTTGTTGTATATACAGAAAATTCCTACGCCGAAAGTTTCAGGAATAAAAACCGGGGGTTGGTAGTTAAGCTGTCATACTGGTTTAACTAAGTAAATATCCAACAGTTAAAATAACGTGTGGCATATAATCTTATGAGTCTATTTCATCAGGTTATATTAAAGGGAAAAACACAGCAGTTTATTAAAACCATTAAGTATAAAACTTTTGCTATTGGTGCTTATATGGTAAAAAGCGGGAATTCAAGAATACTCAAACTATCATTGGCAATGAAAAGACGGGAATGGTTCAAAGGATTATGGGCATCTTAATCTCCTGTTTTGTGCAATGGGACACCGTACTTATGTTTCAATTTTGAGAAGTCGGGACTGCAACTCTGTTGGCTGAAGAATTTTTGTTTTAACCTGCTT